>JANXWM010000355.1 GCA_025351145.1 Chitinophagaceae bacterium | reverse complement strand
GGTGTACCACAGGATGAACCTGAAGTAATGGTAAGGTTTGTATTAGAAATATCAAAGAAAATATTACCTACTGATTCTACTTTTATTCTTGCAGTTGTAGCAGGCGTATTAGGAATAGTTAATGCCTGTGAACCATCGTTTGGTGTACTGGCAATCAATACAGTTGGGAATGTTTGTCCGCCATCTGTACTTAAAGATATTTTTACATTGGCACAGCTTACCGGTGCTGCAGTAGTGCTTGCTACATTCCATGTAATTGTTTGAGAAGAACCACCTGCCCAGCTTACAGCAGTATTGGGTGCAGTAATGCTAAATGGTCCTGAGGTATTGCTAACAGTTACTACCACATCAGTAAACTGTGTTTGTCCAACACTTACAGGAGCGGTAGAACTATATGGCGCATTATCCCTTACAGTGAGCCTGAAATTTAATGTTCTGGAAACGGAGCTTAGCGCTTCTGTAAGTACACCTGCATCACCACCTGTTAATGGGCCTGTAGTGGTACCACCTGCAAGGATAGTTGACAATTGTGGGAAATACCTTGTTGGGGATACAGTGGCCGGGAA
Source organism: Chitinophagaceae bacterium (assembly GCA_025351145.1). Lineage (GTDB taxonomy): Bacteria > Bacteroidota > Bacteroidia > Chitinophagales > Chitinophagaceae > Limnovirga. The sequence goes on along the minus strand of JANXWM010000355.1, from coordinate 8,989 downwards.
TGAAATCCAGTTAGGGCCGGTAGCTTTTGTTGCACTTGCCCTGCTGCTGTTACCTGTTTGCGCTGAAGAAGCATTGTCATTCTGTTCCCAGCAATAAGTAAGCACATCACCCGCATTTGCATCAGTGGCTGAATCGGTAAGTGCAAATGGTGTGCTGATAGGAATAGTATAATTACTTACCGCTGCAACAACCGGTGTTGCATTGGTTATTGCAGTTGTTACGGGGCAGGTTTTAGTTGCCAGGTTAGCCTGTATCTGGGATATAGAAGCCTCATGATAAATATCTATGGAATGTGCTGCTACATCCTGTGTAGTAATACCTGCATAACCCATGATGGTGATGCCTGAACCTATTTCTTTATTTACACCTGTGCCTTCATTGGCGTAAGAGAAAGTATGGTTACCGCCAAGCTGGTGGCCTACTTCATGCACCACATAATCAATATCAAAATTATCACCCTGCGGAATAGCGTCAGCAGGCGATGTAAAACCACTTCCTTTTGAACCATTGGTACAAACGCAACCAATACAGCCTGCATTTCCACCGCCTCCGGAAGCGCCGAACAGGTGACCGATATCATAGTTTGCCTCACCAATAACCGAAGTCAACGTTGATTGTAACTGGGCGTTCCATGTACCACCAGCGCCTGTTGTTGCCGGGTCGTAGGGGTCTGTAGCGGGGTTGTAATAAATAACATTGGTAGTGGCAGCAATAAGGTTAAGGTGTAATGCCAAATCTTTTTCATACACACCATTACAACGTGTAAGCGTGGCATTAATACCTGCCAGTACCAAACTTACCTGTGAAGCGCTAGTGGCACCAAAATAATTTGAATACTCGGCAGTAACTGATTGAGCAAGGCGCATGGTTTTTAAATCTGCGCCTGATCTTGAAGTAATACCGGTATTTTGGATCTGCGTGTTTATTTCAACACCTAACCTTTGATCATCCGTTGTACAGGACCATGGCAATTTACCCGGAACCCTTTCAGATTTAAATACTGCATAAACCTTATGATCCCCGGAATATGCTTCTATAAATTCATTTTCATCTTCCGTTCTAAAAACCATTGTTTGTATGCCCTGCGGAGAAATGCTCAATTTTAAAGTGGCATATTTATCGGTAACTCCTTTACCGGAAAAAGCCCTTATCTCTGGAAAACGGGCCTGAAGTTCATGATCAAAGTTGGATGCTTCCGTCATCTCAAATTTTTCCATTTGCCCTTTCGCATTGGGTATGGATATAACCACAGTATGTTTTGATGTGTTGCTCACAACAGAAAACAAATCTTTCCGTAAAGGATTAATATCAAGGTCGAATAATTTGAACGCTTTAGGGAATGCTGCTCTTGCAACAGCTTTGTCAGTAACGATCTTAGCCGTAGCTGTATGCGAAGACCAGTAATTTTGTGCCATCACCACAGTAAAAAAAGTGAACGATAAAAAAACAAGTAAAAGCTTCTTCATAAAAACTTCGTTTTGGTTAAGTAAAAGATGAATATAGAAACTTTTTTTGAAACAACTAACACTTGTTATTTATTTTAATCGAATGTTAAATAACCTGTTATTTACTGGCAATACGTTCCAGTGATGGTTGTCCACTGCAAAAAATTTTATTAGCCTGGCATTTGCATTTCATAACATCATCCTTGCGTCGCACTCTTGTACGCCCGGATTAAGAAGCAGCAAGCCGCGAGCTACGAGCTGTGAGCAAAATACAAGTGCCCGTAGCTTGCAGCCAAAAGCTCAAAGCTATTCTAATGCACAAGAGTGCGACGCAAGAGAAGCTTCATTCATATTCTTTTGTTGGGTCAATAAATATATTTCATTGCATAATATCCGTTGTTCATTTACTTATTTTATCGCTCATCATATTTTTACACAGGCAATACTGTGCTGCTTTACATTTGCGCCTCCTTATCTGCACATTTTATAATTCTAATTAATATCACATGATGAAAAACACAACGAAGTATCTGCTATTTATTGCTTTAATGAGTTGTGCAAACAGTTTTGCGCAAACTTCCAACTACGATCAGCATGAAGCTTTTGCTCCTCTTTTTTATCCTGCCTACGGCGACAAAGTAAGAGCTGCCGATGGAACCCCGGGTCCCGATTACTGGCAAAACCGTGCCGACTACAATATTGAAGCTTCACTTGATGATTCAATACAAAACATAAAGGGAACTGTTACCATTACTTACACCAACAACAGCCCGCAGGCATTGTCTTTTGTGTGGCTGCAACTCGATCAGAATATCTATAACCAGCAATCAAGGGGCGTAGCTGCAACAGGCATTTCCGGCGGCCGCTGGGCAAACAGGAATGCATTTGACGGAGGCTATTCTCTGGAGAGTGTAAGTATTTTAGAGAACGGAAAAACGCAGGCCGCCAATTACAATGTTAACGATAGCCGCATGCAGATAAAATTAGCCAATGCCCTTAAAGCTGGTGGCGGCAGCATCCAGTTTAAAATTGCCTTTAGCTTTACAATTCCTGAATATGGCCTGGACCGCATGGGTCGCTTAAAAACAAAGAATGGATGGATAGATGAAATTGCGCAATGGTACCCACGCATGTGCGTATATGATAATGTAAACGGATGGAACACCCTCCCCTATCTTGGCCAGGGTGAGTTTTACCTTGAGTACGGCAATATTGATTACAGCATTACCGCACCTGCCAGCCAGATTATAGTTGGTTCGGGTGAATTATTAAACCCCAAAGAAGTATTAACAGCAGAGCAACTTAAAAGATGGGAAGCTGCAAAAAACAGTGATACAACTGTTATGCTCCGTTCTGCTGCAGAAGTTACAGATTCTACTACAAGGCCTGCAAAAAAACAACTCACCTGGAAGTTCCGCTGTATCAATACAAGGGATGTTGCATGGGCATCATCGGCTGCATTCGTGTGGGACGCTGCAAGAATCAATTTGCCATCGGGTAAAAAGTCAATGGCTATGTCTGTATATCCTGTTGAAGTAGCAACAGATACTGCATGGGGCAGGTCAACTGAATATGTAAAAGCCGCCATTGAATTTTATTCAAAATATTTGTATGAGTTCACGTACCCTGTTGCTACAAATGTGGCAGGCATTGTGGGCGGCATGGAATACCCTGGAATTACATTCTGTGGCTCACGTGCAAAAAAAGGAGGTTTGTGGGGCGTTACATCGCATGAGTTCGGGCACAACTGGTTCCCCATGATTGTTGGCAGTAACGAAAGAAAATTCCCCTGGATGGACGAAGGTTTCAACACCTACATTAACAGTCTGGCCGATACCGCATTTAACAAAGGCGAGTACAAGGATAAAAAACCCGTTGACCGTTGGGCAACGGCCAACAGGTTATTCAACGACAGTTCTGAAAGTATCTTTACCGTGCCTGAAGTAACAAAGCCACGCAATCTTGGCAATGTGGCTTATGGCAAGCCCGGCCTTGGTTTAACCATGTTGCGCGAAAACGTGCTGGGTAAGGCCCGCTTCGATAGTGCGTTCAGCTATTACGTGCATACATGGGCATTCAAGCATCCCACACCTTACGATTTTTTTCATTGCATAGAGAACTATTCAGGCGAATCGCTTGACTGGTTTTGGCGTGGCTGGTTCATGAACCAGTGGAAGATCGACCAGTCTGTTGAAGATGTTGCTTATCCAACCGGCGACCCTGCAAAAGGCTGCATTATTACCATTGCCAGCAAAGAGCAATTACCAATGCCCGTAACTGTGGATATAACAGATGCCACCGGCACCGTAACCCGTAAAATGTTACCGGTAGAAGTATGGCAGCGCGGAGGTGTATGGAAGTTTAAATTTAACAGCACCAGCAAGATCACTAAAGTAGTAATAGACCCCGATAAAAATTATCCTGATATAAACAGAAGCAACAATATCTGGACGGATTATTAAAATAAACAACACCTGAAAAAAGCCGGGAATACTATCATGTTCCCGGCTTTTTATTTTTAATAATTGTGTACCCAACGGGGTAAATGCTATTGAGCTTTTGTTGCGTCGCACTCTTGTACTGTTGGAATCTATATTGACCTTTTACCGCAGCGAAGATCGAAGAGTTTATACCCGTCATCTCCACAAGAAATGACAAAAAACTTTGTGCAACGTTTATTGGTATTCGGCTGTCAACCACGAAAGGTCGGTTATGAAAAAAATATTCCAGTTAACAATGATCATGATGGCGCTGTTCTTAATTGCGGTTGTTTCGTGCAAAAGAGAAGCAGCATTTATGAATGATGCAGTTATTACCGGCTCAGACCAACGGTATTGTATTTGTTGCGGTGGTCTGATGATAAATTTTGATGGAGAGACGAGGCCTTATACAGGCGACTTTAAATTAATCAGCAATGGAGCTGATCTTGGCATAACTGAAAAAGACACATTTCCCATAAATGTAAAGGTTGACTGGAAAAATGATGATCAACATGCATGCGCTCATATAATTATAACCAGAATTGCAAGGCGTTAAACCGAAATCTTCTCGGTGCTGGGAACAGTACTGCAAAATTAAAATGATAGCCCCCTCTCCTATGCAGTTTTGTTGGCAAATGAACTTTTGCTTTACGATGTGATTCTACGCTTCGGTAAAGCTCAATATTTAATCCAACCGTACAAGTGAGTGACACAACGGGAGCTCAATAGCATTACTACTGCTAAGTGCAAAAAAATCCTATTGCCAATAAATATTTTACCGGAATAAACCAGCACTTTTGCCAACATAATCTATACAAGGCTATGCAAACAAACAATAAAAAAGCAGCAATGGGATTTATTTTCCTTACGCTGCTGATAGATACAATGGGCTGGGGCCTGATCATTCCTGTAATGGCTGATCTTGTTGCTCAGTTAAAACATATTCCTGTAAACATAGCCAGTACCTATGGCGCTGCATTGCTTTCGGTATTTGCCATTACAAAATTTTTGTTTGCACCTGTAATTGGGAATCTCAGCGACAGGTTTGGGCGACGCCCGGTATTACTTTCTTCTTTACTTGGCTTTGGCATTGATTACATTATTCTTGCACTGGCACCTGCGTATGGCTGGCTGTTTATAGGCCGTGTGATCGCTGGTATTACCGGTGCGAGTTTTACTACTGCCACCGCATACATAGCGGATATTAGTACCAATGAAACCGACCGTGCAAAAAACTTTGGTTTAATAGGTGCAGCCTTTGGTCTTGGTTTCGTGTTGGGTCCTGCATTGGGAGGGTTTCTTGCAACCTGGGGTATTCGTGCACCTTTTTATGCTGCATCTGCATTGTGCCTGCTTAACTGTGTATATGGATATTTCTTTTTACCTGAATCATTAGATGCAGAACACAGAAGACCTTTTGAATGGAAGAGAGCTAATCCGTTTGGCTCATTAAAGTTCTTAACGAGGCATCCTGAAATTGGCGGTTTAGCATTTGGATTTTTTCTTATCTATTTAGGCAGCCAGAGTGTGCAGGGCAACTGGAATTTTTTTACCATCTACAGGTTTGGCTGGAGTGAGAAAATGGTGGGTATTTCATTGACTGTTGTAGGTGTATTGGTTGGTGGTGTGCAGGCAGGCCTTACGCGTGTGATAAACCCTAAAATAGGGAACGAGAAAAGTATTTATCTCGGGTTAAGTCTTTATACGCTTGGGCTGGTACTTTTTGCTTTGGCAACACAAAGCTGGATGATGTTTGCCTTTTTGATACCATATTGTTTGGGTGGTATTGCCGGACCATCATTGCAGTCGGTTATTTCAGGGCACGTGCCACCTAACCAGCAGGGAGAATTGCAAGGTGCACTTACAAGCCTGATGAGCCTTACAACTATTATTGGCCCGCCGGTTATGAGTTTTACTTTTAGCTATTTTACTACAGATAAGGCACCGTTTTATTTTCCGGGCATGCATTTTCTCATCGGTGCAGTGTGCATGTTTCTAAGCATTATTATTATTTACAAAGTGCTGAGCAAAGAGAAGAAAGAACACCCGGAGTTACGCAATGTAATTGAAGAAAGTGGGGAAGATATGAAAAATGTGCAGGTGCATTAAGAGAGCATTTTTATGTACCGGGCTTTTGAATATATGGCAACATCCTTGCGTCGCACTCTTGTACTGAAGAAACAATACGCAGCAATGAAATACTGCTGCAAATTTCAGCTATCGTAAAATAATGATGAAGCAAGAACATTTAATTATTAAAGACTATCTTTAGCTATAACACTCCAGTCATCGTTGCCATGGCCTTGTGCTATCCATTTATCCATTACAGCTGCAATGGCGGGTATAATGGCTAGGTTTGCTGAAGCTTCTTTGGCTGCATTCATCATTAGCGCTGCATCTTTGCGTGCCATATTCAACTCCCACGATGGTTCATTGAATTTAGCTTCTGAGATCTTCTTTAACCGTGCCGGAACAATTGCTCCAGGGTTCCAGTTATTGAAAAGATTAAGCAGTTCGGATGGCTGTATTCCATGCACTTTAGCCAGTGCAAGCGCATCAGCAAGCCCGGCAGTAAGGCTTAATAAGAAAAGGTTCCCAGATAGTTTTATACCCGCTGCTTTGCCCTCTTCAGCGCCAAAATTGAGCAGCTTACCCGTCATTTTGGATAATGACTGTTCATACTTTTCAATTACCGACTGGTCGCCTGAAACAAGCATAAAACCTGTACTCTCCAAAGCATTCTGCGGACCCATAAAAACAGGTGCATGGAGATAGGTAAAGCCTTTATTTTTCCAATAAACTGTTCTCTGTATAGCGCCTATAGCAGAAGTGGTAGTGTGGTCTATTATTACAGCTCCGGGCTTAAATCCTTTACTGGCAAATGCCAGTACTTCATCAACAGTTGCATCATCTTTAAGCGTAATATGAATAACGTTCGCACCATTTACTGCATCTTCAATATTATCGTATGCTTTTGCACCATCAGCTTCCAATGCTTTTGCTTTAGATGCAGTGCGGTTCCAGACCTGCAGGGCTTCGCCTTTCTGCAGCATTGCCTTAACGAAATTTGAACCTAATAATCCCATTCCCAGAAATGCTTTCATAATACAAATGTTTTCTGTAAAGTTAAGCAGTTCATTATACCAGGTTCAATAAAGTGGTTCTTAATGTCCTTTCAATGGTTACTGTCTTCGCGAATCACTTTTGTTTTATTCAGCGCATGTTCATGAAGGCGGAAACCTTATTTTTTGAAATGCGGTTATACGCTTCGGTAAAGCTCAATATTTAACTGAACCGTACAAGTGAGTGACACAACGATGATGCTATGAAATACAACTGCCGGTGACATAAAAATTTTTATATACAGCACTAGTTTTGAGCATCTTTCCTCATCTTCTCCTCATATTGCTTTTGCAGGTCATTTAATGCTGCATCATAACCGGGCTGGTCTTTAAAAGCAGCAGGATTGTATGCATCGCCGGGTTGATGCTTATCATGCAGGTTAAACTGGCTGGCATGCGATGCAAGCCATATATCGAACGGGATATTTTTCATGGCTTTTAATGTATAAGCATAATCGCCTGCTATCGAAGGATAAGCTGGTATGGCTGCGAATGGTTTATCTGTAACGATAGTGGGCATGTTGGCGATAAGTACACGGTAAGATTGTTGATCATCTTTTACTGTAAATAAAAAGCTGCAGGAGCCTTTTGTGTGGCCGGGATGGTGTAATAGTACCAGTTGCATATTGCCTAATTGAATGGTGTCGTTATTGTGCAATAAACGGTCGGGCTTTACAGGTTTAAATGAGGTGCCATATTTACCCAATGCATAATCTGAACTGCCGCCGGTTGCCAATACATCTGCATCTTTTTCGTCAACCATCAGTTGCGCACCTGTACTCTTTTTAATGGCTCCCATAGCACCCATATGGTCGTAGTGCGCCTGTGTAGTTAAGAGTATTTTAGTATCGGTAAACTTGAAGCCTAATGTTTCGATATTGTTTTTTATTTGGGCTGCAGAAGATGCAAGCCCTGTATTGATTAATATATTTCCCTGTGTGGTGGTGATTAGATAACAAGCCAAATCGTACGTGCCCACATAATATAAATTGCCTGCAATGCGGAATGGCTTATATGGTTTTATCCAGTTTGAATCTGTCTTAGGCTCCTTTACTTTTTGTGCGATTGCAGTTGTTGCTGTTAATGATAAGATAGCAGCAAGCACGATACTGAGCAATGAATATTTGAACATACAGCAATAATTGAATGTTAGTGAATGTTCAAATATACTCAGTTGCTGCAAGTGTTCCGCAGGCACTTCGAACTAAAAATAAAAGCCAGTCTGTTACTGATATATAAAGAACAAAAGTTGCCATAAAGCGATAAGCAAAATAACAATCCGGAAGTTGTTTAGCTGCATAAAGTCAAGAGCGTAGAAGAGTGCGACGCCACGAAAATTAAATAGCCTTAAGAAGTCGGGTTCATCATTTACTTCCTGTTGTTCTTTAGTGTTACCCAAAGGAAATGCTATGCGTGGCAATGAATTTGTTTTGTGTTATAATTCACAGAGCCACCTTGAGATGGCTCTGTGACAAGAGAAAAAATTATTTTAGAAATTCTTTACCAGCTTAATTATTTGTTTTGTTTCGTTGTTGACAACAATCTTCATAACGTAAACACCTTTGGAAAGCAATCCTCCAACCTGTATTTCACCGCCGGTTACTGCATCACTTTCATAAAGTGTTCCGGCAAGGTCATAAATGTAAATCATACTGCGGGGATCAAGTTGTGCCGTATTAATGCTGAAGTAGTTTGAACTTGGATTTGGATAAACAAGTACCGCTTTTTTATCCGCAGGCTTTACCTGCAGGCAGTTGATCGTGACGCCCGCTGCGGCAGAGATTTTACTGCAGCCGGAGGCCGTAACAGTTACGCTGCATTTGTAAGTTCCGCCGGTTGTTGCGCTATAGGTAGCATTGATTGCTCCTGGAATAATTTTGGTTCCCTTCGCCCATTGATAAGTTACACCAGTGGCTGGATTGGTATTAGCGTGCAGTAATA
>JANXWM010000332.1 GCA_025351145.1 Chitinophagaceae bacterium | reverse complement strand
ACAACAGCTTGCAGTGTGCAGCCCAAAGCTCCTCTCTATTCTGCAGTACAAGTGTGCGACGCAAGGAACTTTGAGTAAAGCGTAAACTGCCCGGTTCAAAAAAATTCCCCGCACTATTCACTATTCACCATTCACTATTTTTATCTTCGCCGCCTATGAGCAAAGAGATTGTATTAAGCGGTATAAGGCCCACAGGAAATTTGCACCTGGGTAATTATTTTGGCGCAGTGCGTAACTGGGTAAATATGCAAACCGAATTTGACTGCTATTACTGCATTGTAGACTGGCACAGCCTTACAACGCACCCCGACACAAAAGAGTTAAGGCATAATGTATTAAGGATGCTTTCTGAACTTGTGGCCTCTGGCCTTGATCCTGAGAAGTGTGTGCTTTATGTACAAAGCGATGTACCTGAAATTGCCGAGTTGTATCTCTATTTAAACATGATGGCTTATAAAGGCGAACTGGAAAAAACAACTACGTTTAAAGATAAAGTACGCAGCCATCCTGAGAATATTAATGCCGGTTTGCTTACTTACCCGGTATTGCAAAGTGCAGATATACTGATTCACCGTGCCCTGAAAGTACCTGTGGGTAAGGACCAGGCGCAGCACCTTGAAATGTGCCGCAATTTTGCAGAGCGTTTTAATCACCGTTACGGCGAAGTATTTCCCTTGCCGCAAGCCTTTAATTACGGCAATGACCTTATAAAAATTATGAGCCTCGATGGCAACGGCAAAATGAGTAAGAGTGAAAACCAAATGAACACCTTATACCTTGCTGATAATGATGAACTGATACGCAAGAAAATAATGAAGGCAAAAACCGATAGCGGCCCAACAGCCCCCAACTCATTAAAGCCAGATTATATAGAAAACCTTTTCGGTTTAATGCAATTGGTAAGTGCCGCTGATACCATTGAAAAGTTTGAACATGATTTCAATAGCTGCGTGATACGTTACGGTGATATGAAAAAGCAGTTGGCTGAGGACATGGTAAAATTTATGAGTCCCATACGCAACAAAGCCACTGAGATTGAAAATGATAAAGCATTTCTTTCAAGGATCATTAAAACAGGTTCTGAAAAAGCAAGGGCCAGTGCACAAAAAACCATTAAATTGGTAAGGGATGCAGTGGGCGTAAATTATATTTAAAAGAAAAAGGAATTGTTTTCAATATTCTAAAACTTGTTTGTTAAAACCTGTAACTTGTTACCCGAAGTTTAAAATAATATGGCCAAAACAAAGAAACCAAAACATATCGCAGTTGCGGGAAACATTGGAGCAGGAAAAACCACACTTACAGAATTATTAAGTAAACACTACAAGTGGATACCGCAGTTTGAAGATGTTGATCACAACCCTTACCTGATGGACTTCTACGAGGATATGCCCCGCTGGAGTTTTAACCTTCAGATATATTTTTTAAACAGCCGCCTTAATCAACTCCTCGAAATTCAACGCGGCACAGAAACCATTATACAAGACAGAACCATACATGAAGATGCCAATATATTTGCGCCCAACCTGCACGATATGGGCCTGATGAGCAAAAGGGATTTTGATAATTACTACCAGTTTTTTCAAACATTAAAATCGATGGTGCAGCCGCCCGATCTTTTAATTTATTTAAAAGCATCCGTGCCAACACTGGTTGGGCAAATACAAAAACGCGGCCGCGAATATGAAGAGAACATCCGCCTTGATTATATCAAGAAACTCAATGAGCTTTATAACAAATGGATAGAAGGTTACAAAGAAGGCCCGGTATTGATCATTGATGTTGACAAAAATAATTTTGCAGAAAAAAGTGAAGACCTGGGCGAAATAATTACCAAGGTAGACAGTATGCTCTATGGGTTGTTTTAATCTAAAAGACAAATAATAAAAAAGCCTTCGTAAAAAACGAAGGCTTTTTTATGAGCCAAAGCTATAATGCTACTATGAAACTTTTGTTGCGTCGCACTCTTGTACTGCAGTAATTCTATTGAGCCTGTGCGAAGCGGTAAACTGATAACCTACTTTTCTTAATGAGGCAATTTTTCTCTCAATAACCCATACACCCAGGTACCTGCAATGGCACTTAATAAAATTACAATTACAACCGTTGCACCAGATCCTATTAATGCATATAAAGGGCCGGGACAGGCACCGGTTAAAGCCCAGCCAAAACCAAAAAGCAGTCCGCCATATACCTGGCCTTTATTAAATTGTTTGGGGCTAAGGTCAATGACCTCGCCATACATTGTTTTTATATTGAAACGCTTTATAATAAAAATGGAAACAGCACCAACCACAACAGCAGAGCCAATTACACCGTACATGTGAAAGCTTTGCAGCCTGAACATTTCCTGTATGCGAAACCATGAAATTACTTCTGCTTTCACCAGTAATATGCCGAAAAAAATACCCGCAAACATATACTTGAAATTATACCACCATGGATGCTGGAGCGTTGATTCATTGATACAAATGGTATCAAGTGAACGCACTTCAAAATCTGTATTCATTTCTTTTATTGCTGTCTTTTCAATTGCCGTTTGCATGCATTATAAATTTAAAATAAACGGGAGAATAAAATTGGCCATTATAAAACCGCCTGCCATAAAACATACCGTTGCCACAAGTGAAGACCATTGCAAATTGCTCAACCCCATGATAGAGTGGCCGGAAGTACATCCACCTGCATACCGGGTTCCAAAACCAACCAGAAAACCACCACCAATCATGATGATAAAACCCTTTAATGTAAAAAGGTTAGTCCAGTTAAAAATTTCGGTTGGCACAAGTGAATGGTAATCTGAAATGCCATACCTGCTTAGTTCTTCAGCAAGCTTTGGGTTTACCTGAACGGCTGCAGGGTTTGCAAGCAATGTGGCTGCAATAAAACCGCCCATTAAAACGCCTGCAACAAAAAACAGGTTCCACATTTCCCTCTTCCAGTTGTATTGAAAGAAAGGGATTTTTGCAGGCAAACACGCAGCACATATATGCCGCAATGAAGAAGATATACCAAAGTTCTTATTACCCATAAGCAGCAATGCAGGAACCATCAAACCAATTAACGGCCCCGAAATATACCAGGGCCACGGCTGGCGCAGCAATTCTAAAAAATTCATTTTTATATTATTGATTTGTTGAAATAAACTGTTTGTTTCTAATTTTTTAAATAACATAGTAAATATCATACTTCCATTTAAACGCTTCGCTCCCGCTCATTCCTATTCTAAAGTACAAGAGTGCGACGCAACCAAAGTTTAATGCTTGATCAACTGTTTGGTTAAAAAAATTCTTTCCTTTTAAAGCAGTTACAATGAAGAAATTTCTTTGATAAGAATATAAATCCCCATTACCAGCACAAACCAGCCAAAACCTTTTTTTAGCTTTTCGCCCTGTATTTTTTCGCCAAGTTTTGTGCCAATGAATATGCCGGTAACAGCCACCGCAGTTATTGGCAAAAGTAAACCCCAGTTAACGGTTGTGTGAATAATATCTCCTGTAAAACCTATAAGGCTATTGATGGAAATAATCATGAGTGATGTGCCAATAGCTTCTTTAACAGGCAAATGAAACAGGAAAATTAATGCGGGAATAATAAGGAAACCACCGCCTGCACCAAGTAACCCTGTAAGTAACCCTATACTTATACCTATAAAAATAATTTTACCGGCGGCTGGTTTAAACAGATGATCTTTATCTTCTTCAGGAGGTTTGCCAATAATCATTTTAACCGCAGCAAAAAGCATTACCACGGCAAAAAGCATCATCGTTAAAAGCGACTTTGTAATTACCAGGCCGCCAACAGAAAATAAATTATCGGGTATAATATGCAGTAAAAACTTTCTTGTAATTAAAACGGTAATGGTAGACGCTATACTGAAGTAAAGTGCCGTCTTTATATCTACAAAACCCTTCCGGTAATTTTTTATGGCACCCACCAAACTTGTTGATCCTACAATAAAAAGTGAGTACCCTGTTGCTACCAATGGTTGTACACCAAATAGGTAGACTAAAACGGGGATTGTTAAGATGGACCCGCCGCCACCAATAAGGCCGAGCGAAATACCAATTAAAACTGATGCTATATATCCGGCGACCATCATATTATTTACTGCAAAAATGTATCAGGCATTTTGTATGGGGTGTATCCTTTGTTACGGTGCACAAATACCAACCCTTTTGTACACCAACTCGTTCAGCTCAATTGCTTTAAGCATAAAGCCCGCAATATCTCCGGCGTTTACACGATTATTGTATGGAACCGGCCGGTAATCAATGCCGGTAATATAATTCCCTGTTGCATCTTCATCTTTTATATCTGGCGGGCAAACCAGCGTCCAATCCAGGCTTGATGCTTTTAAATATTCGTATGCCTGAAAATGTTCGCCACTAACAAATTTAAATACTGCGGGGTAATCGGGCCTGTTTAGCCTGAATCCAAATTCATCATCGTTTAATATGCCCATACCTGCAACCGAAATAATTCTTTTTACTCCTGCCTTTTCCATTTGAGCTACTATATTTTTTATGCCAAGGCTCCGTGTTTTATCGTTGCTTTTAAAATCACCTCCCAATGCAGAGAGTACAACATCGCTGCCAGTTATAGCTTTTAGCACTTCCACTTCATCAAACACATAGCCTTTTATAGCTTCAAACTTATCATTGCGCAAATCTTCGTCAATCAGTTTTTCTACATTTCGCCCAAATGCCCTTACTGTGTGGCCCAGGGCCAAAGCCATACGTACAATGCGTTTGCCCACCTGGCCGGTAGCGCCGAATACGGTGATGATCATAAAATTATTTGTACGTTAAGATAGGAAAAGATACTCAGTTAAGAGAAGAAATCTGTTCAGCAAGTTCCTGCATATCTATGCCTAAATGGCTTTCATCATAAACACATTCGCCGTTTTTGATGAGCAATAATTGAGGAGACTCATGATACACATCAAAATCATGTGCAACCCTGTCAGAGATACTGCGAAAGCGGATAAGATCAAGAAAATAATAATCAGCTTCGGGAACTTCTATGGATTTTTCCATTCTTCTCAATGCCACACTGCTAACACTGCAACGGTTACTGTGTTTGAATAAAACCTGGGGCTTTTCGAAAGATTGTTTTTTTATAGCATTAAGCTGATCGGCGTCGCTTAAAGTGATCCATTGCATCATATTATAAAATCCCCGCGGCTTTTATCTCCTGAAATAATTTTTATCGTGCGATGGGCATGTTGAGCTTCTTCGGCTTTCTATACAGGAAGAAAATAATGCTGCCATAAAGCAGAAAAGGGTTAGGAAAAGGATTGTTTTTTTCATGATTACATGTTTATACGCTTACAAATTATAGAACCCAACAGCGCAAATTTATAATAAAACTCCAAATTCTGCCAGAATGTTGTGTTAAGGCCACAAAATGTTTAACCCGGTTGCTGTAAGTGCTTCTTAAACAGCAGTATGAGCCGGGCAGAAGTTTTCCATAGCATCTCCAGTTGCGTCGCACTCTTGTACATCCGGAACTTTGAGGAACAAGTCTGAAGTCCGAAAAACCGAAAAAAATACAATTGCAATTTACTTTCGGACTTTCGGACTTGCTGACTTCCGGTCTAACTGTACAAGTGTGCGACGCAAGGAACGATCAGCGATGTACCAATTGCCCGATCAAAAAAATATATTCAAAAAATAACTTTTTGCACAAATAGAAACTATCAACTGCAAGCAGACCCTAACCGTTATCTTTGGCTTTTAGATTTCTTAAAAATCCGGTTAATCAACCACAGGTAAAAATTCTATTGTAATGAAACTTCAGCTTCAGCGCCCTATTGCATTTATCGATCTCGAAACTACAGGCATAAGCATCAGCACAGATAAGATCGTGGAAATAGCTATTGTAAAAATTATGCCCGACGGCACAAAGCTGGTAAAACGAAAATTGATTAATCCGCAAATGTCCATACCAGCAAGTGCAACTGAAATACACGGAATTTCAAACGAAATGGTAAAAGATGCACCCACTTTTAAACAGGTGGCCAATGAATTAAAACAGTTTATGGAAAACTGCGATATGGGTGGCTACAACAGCAACCGTTTTGATGTGCCGTTGCTGATAGAAGAGTTTGTGCGTGCAGGGCTGGAGTTTACCACTGATGGCAGAAAAATGATTGATGCACAAAAGATTTTTCACCAAATGGAACAACGCACTTTAACTGCTGCCTATAAATTTTACTGTAATAAAAGTTTAGAAAATGCACATGGAGCCGAGGCCGATGCTACAGCAACATGGGAAGTATTGCTGGCGCAGGTAGAACGTTACCCAGAACTTGGTGAAACGGTAGAAAGCATTTCAAAATTTACCGGCGAAGATGATATTGTTGATTTTGCCCGGCGTTTTATAAAAGTTGAAGGTGTAGAAATTTTTAACTTTGGTAAGCACAAAGGCAAACCCGTAACCGAAGTATTAAAAGCAGAACCCCAGTATTACGACTGGATGATGCGCGGTGATTTTGCTATGAATACCAAACAAAAACTAACAGAGATACTGAACCGTACCCTGTTAAAAAAAGCATAATTGAACCCTGTATTTAACCACTAAAAACCATGTTGCTTTGCCTTAGCCGGGAAAATTGTATTTTCGACGTTCAGGAGCAAGCAATCACCCATTGGAAAAATTAGTCATCATACCCACTTACAACGAAAAAGAAAATGTTGCAGGTATTCTGCATGCGGTGTTTTCACTGCATTTAAATTATCATATACTTGTTATTGACGACAGCTCCCCTGATGGTACTGCATTAGTTGTAAAAGAGTTATTTTCCCAATATCCCGGGCAATTATTTTTAGAAGAAAGAAAGGGTAAACAGGGACTGGGAACCGCATATATACACGGTTTCAGGTGGGCCATTGAAAAAGGATATGATTTCATTTTTGAAATGGATGCAGATTTCTCGCACAACCCCAACGACCTGGAAAAATTATACAGTTGCTGCAAATATGATGGCGCTGATGTTGCAATTGGCAGCCGCTATGTACCCGGCGGTAAAACAGAAAACTGGCCTATGGACAGGCAGCTTTATTCAAAAGGCGGTGCCTTATATACAAGGCTTATTACCTGGATGCCCGTGAAAGATCCCACTGCAGGTTTTATCTGTTATAAAAGAAATGTACTGGAGAATATTAACCTTGATGCCATAAAATTCGTTGGCTATGCATTCCAGATAGAAATGAAATTTGCTGCCTGGAAACTGGGATTTAAAATAACAGAAGTACCCATTACATTTATCGACAGAAAAATTGGTGTAAGCAAAATGAGCAAGGGCATTTTAAAAGAAGGTGTGCTTGGCGTTTTAAAAATTCAATGGTCGAGCCTTTTTAAAAACTACCGAAAAAAAGTAAGCAGTATACCCAACGGCAAAAACACTTACTACACAGAAGATGTTGCTGCTGAGCATAAATAGTTTTTCAATTCCATAAAGGTTATAGTTTCTTTGCAGTGCATGAAATCAGCACTGATACGTTTGCATACTGCAGTATTTCTATGGGGTTTTACCGGTGTACTTGGCCGCCTTATTTCCCTTAATGAAGGATGGCTTGTTTGGTGGCGTATGTTTATTACAGCCATTACACTATGGGTCTATTTTTTCTTTAGCGGTAAAATTCAAAAAGTAAGCCTTCGCGATTTTTTAAAGATCGCTTCTATAGGCACTATTCTCGCCATACACTGGCTCTTGTTTTATGGAAGTATAAAATATGCCAATGTATCTATCGCTTTAACCTGTCTTGCAACAACCGGCTTGCTATCCGCCATAATTGAACCATTATTTTTTCGCAGAAAAATTAATACAGGAGAATTGCTGCTCGGCACCTTCGCACTGGCAGGAATTATAATTATTTATTTCTCTAACCTGCAGTTTTCGGTGGGCATTTATATTGGCTTATTATCTGCGCTGGCAACCGTAATTGTTTCTGTGCTCAACAAAAAAATAGTTACCGGTTTTACACCACAGGTAATTACTTTATACCAGTTAACAGGTGGCTTTCTCGGGCTTACTGTACTCATGCCGTTATACAATTATTTATTGCATTCAAACATACAATACCCGCAGCAATGGGATTGGTTATGGCTTGCCATACTTGCCTGTTTCTGTACAGTATTCACGTTCATTTTATATATTGGTGCACTGAATAAAGTAAGTGCGTTTACGGTAAACTTAACTTTAACCTTAGAGCCTGTATACGGCATTATACTTGCGTTTGCAGTGTTTCAGGAGAACAAATATTTAAGCAATTATTTTTATATTGGTTTTGCTTTAATTCTTATTGCAGTGCTGCTGCAGATGAGGCGTATTGTAAAACAGCAACGAAGCAATGCTGTACTATTTGAGTAGATTTATTTTATTAGCCGGGCAGAAGTTTTTCATAGGATCGCCTCTTGCGTCGCACTCTTGTACGTTCGGATTATGAATGAACAAAATACAGTAACCGCAGAGTCGCAAAGTTGCAGATTATTTGTTGTTTTTGCTTCTCCCCCCCTTCGAAGCTTCAGATTCTGCGGTTCAAACGTTCACATCGATCTACGCTTAGGTAAAAGCCCAGTAGAATTGATACAGCACAAGAGTGCGACGCAAGAGAAGCTTCATAGTAATTCTGTACTATGGCCAATAAATTTAAAACCGGTTATTCGCTGCCTTCGTAAAAGTGCAGTTTGTTTCTCAGATAAGTGATTTCCTGCTGCATGTTTTCCATCCTGTTCAATAAGCTGGTAATAGCCTCTATGCCTTCTATGTTTATATCAAGATCGTAATGCAGGCGAATAATTTTTTCAAGGTTTTGTAATTGGGCAACATCAATAAATGCAGTATTTTTTATGGTAGTGGTTTCTATTAACCCGGATTGCTGCAGTGAACTGATAAAAGCATATTCGACCTGATAGTGTGTGCAAAATTCACTTGCAGAAATTAAATGTTCGTTTTGCATAAGAATGATTTTTTACAATGAAGATTTTGATAATTCTGTAAATAATTCTTTTTGCTTTTCGGTTAAATGGGTTGGTATCTTAACATTAAAAGTTACGATCATGTCGCCATATTCACCTTCCTTTTTATACACAGGGAATCCTTTTCCTTTTAATTTCATTTTGCTGCTGCTTTGTGTGCCGGGCTTTACTTTTAGTTTTACTTTTCCATCCATCGTATCCAGCATAACCTCGCCACCCAAAACGGCAGTGTAAAGATCAATATCTACGGTACTGTGCAGGTCATTTTCTGCACGCTTAAATTGTGTATTGTTCACGATAGAAAATGTAATATAAAGATCACCGGCAGGCCCGCCGTTTATGCCGGGTGCGCCATGAGCTTTTAGTTTTATAACCTGCCCGTTTTCAACACCTGCGGGAATGGTGATACGGATATTTTTCCCATTTACTGATAACGTTTGTTGTTGTGTTTTATAAGCATCGGTTAAATTGAGCTGCAACTCTGCATTGTAATCCTGACCACGGTATTTTGCCTGTTTTCTGCTGTGCGAACTACCACCAAACATGGATGCAAAAAAATCTGAAAAGTCATCTTCTTCTCCGCCGCCAAAATCATAGCCCGGCCTGTTGCCTGCAGGCCTTTGTTGGTGCTTTGCCTTTTCAAACTCTTCGCTGTGTTTCCAGTCTTTACCGTACTGGTCGTATTTTTTACGTTTTTCGGGGTCGCTTAATACTTCATTTGCCTCGTTTAATTCCTGGAATTTTTTATTGGCTGTCTTATCATTAGGGTTTAAATCGGGATGATGTTTTCTTGCCAGCTTACGGTAAGCATTTTTTATTTCTTCTGGTGTGGCACTTTTATCTACCTCTAAAATCTTATAATAATCTACAAACTCCATGATTGTGTTTCTTTATTGTCGCTACGGATAAAGTTAAACTAAATTCAATAGCTGTGGAGATGTTCTTCGTCAGTGAATCTGATAACCGTTTTAAATAAGGACAAAACAATTACTATCGGGTGAAAGATGATAATTGCTTACGTAAGAAAGTTGCATACAAAGTCAGATTTTATTATGCATTATTTCCTGTAAGATACCTTACCAGGCTGCGTTTGGCGATGGGCAACAGTGTCTCTTCTACGGGGAAACTAAGGCCGGTTTCAATGGCATACACCGCGGGGTTTGGCAGCATAGACCTGTTGCGGATAAGCTCGGATTTTATATGCCCATAAGTATTTACCACACTGCGGTACCAGCTATTGATAAATTCTGTTTTAATGCTCCTGTATTTTTCATTGTGTTTTTCAAAAATACTCAGGCGGTAATAATAAACCCTTGTATCTCTTGTGGCATATTCGCCCAAAAAGAAATAACCTTCATTCTGTTCAAGTGGGATGATACCAACGGGGCTTATCAGTATTTTATCTTCAATAAATTCATAGAGTTCTGTACCGCTTGAGATGGTTGACCGCATTCTATCTGCTGCATAGTGAATGATTTCCTCCAGCTCACTCATAAGGTCACTGTCTTCAATCATTTGCTCGTAGAGTAACTGAAGTTTCTGTAACTGAATACCGGTAAATTTTTTAGGGAACTGTTCCTGCAGGTATTTTTTATTCTCACGAAATGCTACGAGGTTGTTGTAATGAAAAATAACTTCAGCTAATTGAGGGTAGAGTTTGTTTTCATTGAAATATTTATTTACTTCCTGCAGGTAAGCGAGCAGAGTATATTTTTTCAGCTCGAAATCAATGTAGCCGTCTGCAAACCATGTCTCTGATAGTGATTTCATAATGTTTGGTTTTTCCTAACCGTAAATTACAAAAAAATACTACTTGATTCCCTTCTTATGAAAGATGTAATCAGTGTTAATATAATTTTAAGTTTTGCTGCCCAGGCTAAACTAAAACTGTAAAGCAGGGGAAACCCATGGGTAAAAGCACAACCCATTTAAAGTTTGCGGGCTGTTGAAAGCTGAATATATTTTCTTCAGTATAAGTGTGCGACGCAAGAGGCGATGCTATAGAATACTTAAGCCGGGCTCAAAAGCAAAATAGTATTAAAAAAAACCGGAACAATTGCCCCGGCTTTTTAAATTTATTTAAATGATTTTACCATGTTCTGTCTTTGCCCCAGGCTTCAAACTCCTTAGCCACTGCAGTTAAAAATGATGCACCTAAACTGCCATCTACAATGCGGTGATCGTAGCTTAAT
>JANXWM010000324.1 GCA_025351145.1 Chitinophagaceae bacterium | reverse complement strand
GGTAAGGGAAAGCATGAACGAAATAAAAATATTTCCTTTTGTTTGCGCCGAACAGGAAACACTTTCACACGAATTGATTATTACCACGCAGCCAGATGTAAATACTTTCAAGGATTACTGGGGCAATAAAACGGGTGTATTTAATGTAATGCCGGTACACAATAAACTGGTAATAGAAAGCAAGTTGCTGTTGCGCACTACCGCCCCCAACCAATTACGCATCAATTTTCATTCTGGATTTACCGAGCTTGAAAACGAAGTAAACAAAAGCCTTCAATTGCTGGAACTTGCAGAAGCAGACCAGATAAAATCTCAATCTTCCATTGATGAAATAGTGGCAAAAATAAGCGGCGACGGCAAAAGTATTGCCGCCATTACAGAGCACTGTGCCGAGCATATTTTTAAATATTTTAAATACATAAAGGGCATCACCAATATTGAAACTACGGTTGATGAAATACTGGAACACCGCAGCGGTGTATGCCAGGATTTTGCGCACCTGATGCTGCAGATTTTACGCTCACTTAAAATACCATCAAGATATGTAAGCGGGTATGTTTGCCCCAACAAAAATGGTATGCGCGGGGAAGGTGCAACACATGCATGGGTAGAGGCATATATTCCCGGTTATGGCTGGGCGGGCATAGACCCTACCAACAATGTTTGGGTAACCAATAACCACGTAAAACTGGCTGTGGGCAAGCATTTTACAGACTGTACACCGGTAAAGGGAACTTTTAAAGGACCGGCAAGGCAAAAATTATCGGTGCATGTTTCTATTGGCTACGAAGACGGGCAGGTATTCGAAGAGCTGAATAATGTACAGATGCAAAGCCTTGCTGCAGATGCAAAAGAAGAGGTACCCGATATAAATTTTGCGGGGCAGCAGCAGCAGCAACAATAAGATAATTTTGAACCCTGCAACAAAATAAAAATTTAGCTTTACTTGCGTCGCACACTTGTACTGCATTAATTTTATTCAGCAGCAAACGGCCATAAACGATTACGCATAAACAGCCATACTGTACATGGAGAAAATAAAAATACTGCACATAACACAGTCTTTCGGCGGCGTTGAAACCTATCTGCGCCAGGTGGTGCAAAATATAAACCGCGAACAATTCGAGATCGTTATTGCTTCACCTGAAGGGGAAACATTGCAGCAATTCTGTGCAGAAAATAATGTGAAGCATTATGTACAGCACATGTCGCGTGGCTTTAACCCCATTGCTGATGTACGCTCCATTTTTGGTATACGTTCACTTATAAAAAAAGAGAAGCCTGCCTTTGTTCACCTGCACAGTTCAAAAGCCGGCTTTGTTGGCAGAATAGCTGCAAAAACTAAAGGCTGCAAATCGCTTTTTACACCACATGGGGTTTCTTATTTATCTTTCAGAGGCAAGAAACGAATGATGTTTTTTTTGCTCGAATTGATAGGCAAAAGATTTACCCATAAAATACTCGCTATCTCTCATTCCGAAGCAAACAGGTGTATTGATGAAATTGGTATTGTAAGTAAAGATATTTTTGTAATCCCCAACTCATTAACCATTCCTGAACAGCCTGCAGAAGTACCTGATAAACTGGGTAAGCTTACCGGCCATATTAAAATAGGGACCATTGGCAGGTTAACACACCAGAAGAACCCGCTGTTGTTTGCAGATATTGCTTACGATGTAACGAGGAAATACCCCGAAGCACATTTCTATTTTCTTGGTGCAGGCTTTCATGATCACCTGAGGAAACAGCTTGAAAAAAAAATGGCAGCTTATGGTATTGAAAGCAACCTGCACCTGATAGATAAAGGCGATCATATAATTGCACTAAACTTTTTGCGGCAGATCAATATGTTTTTGTTGCCATCAGTATTTGAAGGATTGCCTTATGCTTTACTGGAAGCCATGCTTGAAAATGTTCCCTGCGTTGTAAGTAAATGCGATGGCAACAACGATGTGATTAATAACAACGACAATGGTTTCAGTTGCCTTACCCGTGAAGAATATGCGGAAGCAATTTTTTCTTTAATTGAAGATAAAGAAAAAGCCAGGGCTATTGCAAACGCTGGCAGGCAGTGCGTTGTGGAGAAATACAATATTAAAACCAATATTAAGGAACTGGAAAGTATATATGCAGGTATGTAAATGAAATATATTCTAACATGTAGAAATTGAGTTTGGTTTTTATGATACCAGCAATGGTTTTTCATGTCATCCCGGTTGCGTTGCACTCTTGTACTAAAGCACAAGAGGCTGTTGCTGGCTGCCCCAAAACCTGGCTGTATTGTCACTGCCGCGTTGCAGAGAAGCCTTAGCTGAATAAAGAACAGTAAGTACAAGTGTGCGACGCAAGGATGTTGATTTGATGATTTGATGATGGGTAAATTTGATAATGTATTATATAAGCACATCACCAAATTATCAAATCATCAAATCCTTCTGCACGGCTCAAAAAATTCCTTCCGGAAATAATATATAAAAAGCCCCTCACTTTTGGTGAAGGGCTTTTTTGTTGAGTACCTGTAACCACTACCGGGAAACAACTATTTTGGTTGATAAAACCTGGGTATTGTTTTCATAGACCAACTGAAGCAGGTAAATGCCGGGTGACAGTTTACTTACATCAACGGTGGTGCCTGTTAATGAAGAAGCTGATGTGTTGTTTTTATTCCAAACTGTTTTGCCGTTAATGTCTTTAAGCAGCAGTGAAACTTTTTCGTTTGGATTAACTGTGTTGAACTGCATGCGGAACTGTGATGATGCAGGGTTTGGATAAACCAGCAGCCTGTTACTGTTTGTTGCTTTTGAAATAGCTGCACCGCTTTGACCACCATAATTTGATGCAAAAAATAGCGTGTCAGTTGTGAACGTAAGTGAATCGGTAAATGCACTTGCTGCTACAATTTTGTTAGTAGTATCAACAGCCTGTACACGCCATGTGTAAGAAGTGTTGGCAAGCAGTGCTGTTAGATTAGCACTGCCTGTATTGCCGGTCGATTTCTTTGTAAGCCACGCGCTGTCGCCGGATTTATGGTACTGCACAGTATAATACCTGGCGCAGGTAATGGTAGCCCAGTTTGTTCTTGCTGATGTTTGCGTAATGTTTGTTGTACTTGTGCCGGAAACAGGAGGAACAAAGCTTACAACAGGCGATTTGCCAAAGGCTGTGCCGGTTGCACCATCGCCAAAAGCAGTAGCATAATAAGAACCAATTGGCAGGTTGGCTATTTGGAAAGTGGCCGTATTTTTTATGGTAAGGGGGCTGCCGTAAGCTACACCATAGCGGTACAACTGCACAGTATATGGAGCCGAACTCTTGCTGCATTTGAATGCAATTAAATTAGTGCCTGAACATGTGGTTGCTGTATCTGCACCTGCTACTTTAATTGCTGCCTTGGTTGTTTGGGTAAAGGTGTTGGTGATGGAATAAGATTCAAAATCACTGTTATAGTATGTAATGATTCTTACCCAATAATATCCCTGCGTTAATGAAGTAAGATTGGCAGTAAGACTTGGGGCACTGGTATAATCTGAATAAATGGGCGCTGCGAGTGTGTCTTTCCAGATTTGCATATAGGTGTA
>JANXWM010000284.1 GCA_025351145.1 Chitinophagaceae bacterium | reverse complement strand
CCTACATTGCGGCTTGGCTCTAAACCGAATTTTTGCATAATCATTTCGCCGGTGATGGGCGGCTGCCAGTTGCGCAGGTGGTCGCTTTCTTCTACTTCTTTCATGCGGCGGCGTACGAGTTCGAAGTTCTGCAGGTAGCGGTTTACTTTGTACTTGTTTTTGCTGGTAATGTCGGCATTGCAGAGCAGCATGAGTGCATCAATATCTTCGCCTGCATCGAAAAGCAAACGGCGTACGGCGCTATCGGTAATATTCTCTTTTGTAAGGCTTATAGGCCGCAGGTGCAGCTCTACCAGCTTTTGTACCTGCCGCATTTTTTCGTTGAGCGGCAGCTTAAGTTTCGTAAAAATTTTAGGAACCATTCTTGCGCCAACAACTTCGTGGCTATGGAAAGTCCAGCCGTGGCCTTCTTCAAATCTTTTGGTGGCCGGCTTGGCAATATCGTGCAGGATGGCGGCCCAGCGCAGCCAGAGATCACTGGTGTTTTGGGCAATATTATCGAGCACCTGCAGCGTATGGTAGAAATTATCTTTGTGCCCTTTGCCATCTACGTATTCGGCACCATGAAGCAACATCATTTGCGGAAAGATGATTTGCAGCAAACCGCTTTTGCTAAGTAAATCAAAACCAATCGAAGGCTTTGTGCAGAGGACGATTTTATTAAGTTCGTCGGTAATACGTTCCTGCGAAACTATTTTTATGCGTTCGGCATTTTGCTGAATAGCTTCGAATGTATGTGCTGCAATAGTGAAGTTTAATTGTGTTGCAAAACGTATAGCACGCATCATGCGCAGCGGATCGTCGCTGAAAGTTTCGGCAGGTTGAAGCGGCGTTTGAATTATTTTTTCTTCAATATCTTTTAACCCGTTGAAAGGATTGATGAGCTTTCCAAAATCTGCTTTATTTAAACTTATGGCGAGGGCGTTAATGGTAAAGTCACGGCGGTTTTGATCGTCTTCCAAAGTACCGGGGAGTACATCCGGTTTGCGGCTGCCAGGGTGATAACTTTCTTTTCTTGCGCCAACAAATTCAATCTCAAAAGCACGGTTGTCTTTCTCGTTTTGTTCAATGATCATTTCACTATCCTGCTCATGAAAAAGCGGAAGTTCCTCTGTGCTGCGAAAGAAGCCAGGTAATTTAATTTGTGCGGTTCCAAAGGTTTTAAAGTAAGCTACATAAGGTTTTGGGTGAAAACGTGCTGCTGTTTTGTGGGCAAGTTCAATGCCATCGCCCAGACAAACTATGTCTGCATCTTTGGTAGGGCGGCCAATAATTTTATCGCGTACAAAACCACCGATCAGCCAGCAGGGGAGGTTTAATTCTTCTGCTGCCGCAGCGATTTTTTTTAAAATAAATAATTCTTTATCTGTGCATTGTATGTCCATTGTGGCAAAGATAAGAGAAGCGGTTTATCCGCGGGATGCTTTGCATGGTTTGTTGTTTGTGTAACCGGGGAGCATTTTTAGATAAGAAAACTATTCGTTTAATTATGAAAACCCTGCATGTATTTTTGCGGATGTAAATAAGCAGCGGCAGTGTTAAAAAAATTAAGCTGATGCACTGGAATTGCTGAATAGAAAATCAGAATGTACAAGGGTGCGACGCAACGGATGCTTGATTGCGGTATACCTGCCTGGCCAATAAAATTATTTTATGAGAATATTCACCACTTTAATTATTGCATGTTCATGCTTTATAAGTACTCAAAATTTATACGCACAGCTTAAACGTTGTGCAGCATATACAGTTCGGGCAAAAGAAGAGCAGTTGCATCCTGATTATGCGGCAAAAAGAGCAGCGTTTGAAAAGCAATTCAGCAACTGGCTGCAAACATCATCTTCAGCGAAGAAGACTGATTCTATTTTTATACCAATTGTTGTGCATGTAGTTTGGCATAATGCAAAAGAAAATATTTCTGATGCCCAGGTGCAATCGCAGATTGATGTGCTGAATGCAGACTATAACAGTTTGAATGCAGACACTGTTAATACGCCGGGCTATTTTAAAGAACGGCATGGTAAAACAAATTTTTATTTCCGGCTGGCGAAGCAGGATGCGGATGGATTGCCAACCAGCGGCATTAGCAGGCGATATACTGAAAATGATTCGGGCTTTGGAATAGACGATCAAATACAATATACTTCGCTTGGTGGTGAGGACCCATGGGATCCTGCACATTATGTAAACATCTGGATATGCAAATTTTCTATCAACACGTTTGCTTACACCTACTTTCCCGGCGGCAGTATGCGCAAGGAAGGTATTGTTTGCGATTATCATTATTTTGGAACAACAGGTACGGTAAAGCCACCCTATAATCTTGGCCGCACTATAACGCATGAGATGGGCCATTACTTTAATCTTGATCATACCTGGGGGCCAACGGACGTAACCAATTATCCTGACTGCACAGATGATGACCATGTGTACGATACACCGCTGCAGAGTGTTGCCAATTATGAATGCCCGGCCTTTCCGCATGTCTCATGCATACCCGACAGCAGCGATGCATACATGGATTATATGGACTATACTGATGACCCATGCATGAACCTTTTTACCAAAGGGCAGGTTGAAAGAATGCTTGCCAGTTATTATATCATGTCGCCAGGGCTGGCACATTCAAATGCCTTAAAAGAACCTTTGCTTACAAAGAATGATGCAGGGATAAAAGCAATATTATCACCTGTTGAAAATTCGTTTACGTGTAATGCAAAAATTCATCCGCGTATTGTATTGCGCAATTATGGAAGCTATATGCTCGATTCAGTTTTGGTGCGATATTCAATAGCTGGGCAGCCCTCTAAAATAATTATTGTGAATAACCTTCATTTAACTGCATATAGCTTAGACACATTGAAATTGCCAGCCATAGATATTGAAGGCATTGGAAGTTTAAAGTTTATTGCCAGTACCCAAAAACCTAATGGACTTGAAGATGAAAACAGCAGCAATGATAAAACAACTGTGGTGTTTAATAATAATTCCAGCGCTTCTGCAACACTGCCTTTTAATGAAACATTTACAAGCAATCAATTTCCGCCAAATGGTTGGTCAGTTGTAAACACTGACGGGTATTTTACATGGGCACCCACAACAGGATCGCAGTTAAGCGGCTATGCGCCAAGTATTATGATGGATAATATTGAATACCCTGAAAAAGGAGAGGAAGACGACCTTGTAATGCCTGCATTTAATTTTACAAACGCAAACAACCCGGTGCTTATTTTTGATCATGCTTTTGCGCTGTACAAATTTGGAAGAAAGAAAAGTGATACGCTTAAAGTGAATGTATCGGTAAACTGCGGCGGTACCTGGCAAACCGTTTATTATAAAGGCGGCCTTGATCTTTCAACTGCAACAAATGGAACGCATGGATATTTTTCACCGGATAGTTTAAGCCAGTGGAAACGCGATACCATTGACCTGAAATCCTTTGCAGGAGCCGGTAATGTATTGATCGCTTTTAAAAATATCAACGGCATGGATAACCTGCTTTACTTAGATAATATAGGGGTTAAGGAATTACGCAACAGTGAGATTGCAAAGCAAGGACCAGTTGGAAATATGGAGCAATTACAAAAAAATGTTCTTGATAAAATAATTGTGAGGCGGTAGATAAATATTTATGAACCGGGCTGAAGAATATGAATGACCGTTCCTTGCGTCGCACTCTTGTACTGCATGAATTCTATGCGTCTTTGCGAGGCACGAAGCAATCTGTTCTCAATAAATTAAACAGGTAAATGTGCAGTGCACAGATTGCCTCGGAGGCCTCGCAAAGACGCACAATATTATACTGTACAAGAGTGCGACGCAAGGAACGATCACCAAAGAACGATAAGCCGGGTTCATAAAAATTAAATTGAACCAATTAAAATGGATAAATTATGATTACAAAGTTTACAATAAGAGTGTACGGAATTTTAATGGACCGCGATAAGCGTGTGCTGGTAAGCGATGAGTTTATACGCGGCGATTATTTTACAAAATTTCCCGGCGGCGGCATGGAACTTGGCGAAGGAACAAGGGATTGTTTAAAGCGTGAGTTTAAAGAAGAAACCGGTCTGAATGTAACAGTGGGTGACCATATTTATACAACAGATTATTTTCAAATTTCTGCATTTAAAAATACCGACCAAATTGTTTCTATTTATTATTATGCGCATGCAAATGAGCCAGAGGAATTAAATAAACTTAACGTAAAAACAACCTTGTTCGATTTTATCCAGCAGCAGGCTGCCGACCCGAACGGGCAAAGCGAAGTGCTGCGCTGGATTGAGTGGAATGAGTTTTCGGCAGATATTGTTTCGCTGCCGATAGACAAGATCGTTGTTAAAATGATAAAGTACGAAGTATGAGGTACGAAGTAGTGCTAAAACTATTCCACTTCTCAATCATCAAACCTAACCTGCAGTTGGAATATTTACAAAGCCATCGGTTTCCTGGCCCATTGCCGAGAGCTTCATTTTTTTTGCTGTTTCGTGGCCCACATATTTTTCAATGCGGCCTTCAACAAAATAGATAACGGGTGTAAGTGCAATGGCCATAATGAATTTATAGATGTAATTCATCATGCCTATGGCAAGCACCTGGCCCCAGCTCCAGTTGTTGCCAATTTTAAAAGCGATGATGAGCACAATGTAACTGTCAACAAGCTGTGAAACCAAAGTAGAGCCTGTTGCACGCAGCCATATTTTTTTATCGCCGGTTATTTTTTTGATCTTGTGAAATACGGTTACATCAACAACCTGGCTTACTAAAAATGCTACAAGGCTGCCGAGAATAATCCACATCCCCTGGCCAAAAATGCCGTTGTATGCGTCCTGCATATTGGGTACGCCGCTGTCTGCTTTAGTGCCAATCCAGAAATCTGCAGGCGGTATATGTATGCTTCCATAAAACATAATAAATGCATAAGTAATCAATATTACAGCAGTATAACTTATACGGCGCACAGCTTTTGGGCCAAAGTATTCGTTTACAATATCCGTCATAATAAATTCAACGGGCCACAGTAAAACACCGCAGGTTAAATTAAACGATAAACCACTTTGCCCGAATAGACTAAAATTTACGGGAGCCCAGCCAAAGATTTTTTCAAGCGAAAATATTTTGCCACCTATGCATTCTGCTATTAAAGCGTTGGCAACAAAAAAAGCAGTAAAGCCAAGGAAAAGCTTGGTGGGCCTGTCTTTAAGAATATTATGTATCATATTTATGAAAAATAATAAATGACCTGAGCAAAAAATAAAATAAAATTAAATGTACGCAACCAAACCGGAACAATGGAATGTTTGCGGTTTAATAACAGGATCACTTCCCATAAGTTCACGATTAAACCAAGAAAAATGGAAACCACAAAACCAAGTATAATAATATAGCTCTGTGCATCGCGGCTTTCAATAAAGTTGTGCGTATAAAGAATAACAATACACAAGAGGAATAAAAGATTGCAGATAAAAGTAACCCTGTGCAAAAATAGCAGCAAACGCATAATATTTTTTTGTGTAAAATACTATTAATTCACCGTGGCTTAAGAGGAACAATAGAAAATATATTTTAAGATTAAACTTTTACTTAAAAAGTAAATCTATTTACAAGCGATATTTCTACAATCATTACGTGTTATACCAGAACTGGCATATTAAAATTTAATTAATTATACAGTTGATTATTTCAAAGGCAGACCTTTTTAAGCTTATATAAACCGAAAATAGAAAAATGCCTTTGTGGTTTTTTTAAGTTAGCCTCTTTTTATGAGGAAAATTGTTATTTTAGCGTCATATAATTAGCAGTATTATTTTTCAACCTTGATTTTTTTGATTTATCAAATTCTTGTTGCATGAAAAATAAAACTCTGAATAATTTATTAAATCCAATTTTGGAAAATGCCAACAAATGAAATTTTCAAATACTCCCAATTTATGAATTTACACAACCAAAACTTAACTCCAAAAATCCTTGCTGCCCTTTTTTTATTAATTGGCCTCTCTTCCTGTCAAAAAAATATCGATAAGAATGTAATGTTATCTGCACAGGGTGTCTCATCACTTGACATGAGCAGGCAAAGTGATAAACCCAACATAATTCTGATAACCGCAGATGATGTTGGTTACGAAATCCCAACTTACAGCGGTGGTCAGTCGTACAGTACACCAAATCTGGATTTTATGGCTGCTAATGGTATGCAGTTTTCAAGATTTCGCCCACATCCCGATGGCCCACCATCACGGTTGGCACTTAATACGGGCAAGTATAATTACCGTAACTGGATTAAATTTGGTTACCTGCCCCCAACATCAAATACCATTGCCAATATGCTGCACGATGCAGATTATTCAACCTGTTTTTTAGGTAAATGGCAATTTGATGGTGGCGATGAATCAATTCGCAGTCATGGTTATGATCAGTATATTGCCTTTGTTCCTTTTAGCCCGCAGGGGAATAACGGGCATGACCAATATTATCGAAGATATAAGCAACCTTATCTTTATACCAACGGCCAATATTTATCCCCGGATTCCGTTAAAAACATGTATTCTGAAGACATTTATTTTAATTATGCAAGTAATTTTATAGATAGCAATTTAAACAAACCCTTCTTCTTGTCATATTGCACCAATCTTATTCAACGTCCTTTTTCGCCAACACCGGATGATCCCGATTATGCTGCATGGAACCCGGCAACAGATGATGTTTCAAAAGCAGACAAAAAATATTATCCAGGTATGGTTGCTTATCTTGATAAAATGATTGGAAAACTTATTACAAAAATTCAGGAAAGCGGGTTAAGTAACAATACAATCATCATATTTACGAGTGATAATGCTTCTAATACTTTTATAACCTCTCAGTGGATGGGACAGACCATCATCGGGGGAAAAAGCAGCACCCTTGCAAAAGATATGAAAGTTCCAATGGTTGTTTACGGCCCCGGTACTATTATCCCTGGCATTGTAGATACCTCTTTAGCAGATATGACTGACCTGCTTCCTACTATTGCTGATATTGCCGGAATACAAAAACCCACTACATGGGGACCACTGGACGGAACAACTTTCTATGATAACCTTACAGGGGCAATTGATCCTTTAAAACAAAGAACAAATATTTACTGTTACTGGCCATTAACTTATGCGAATCATACGGATATCAGTTTTGTATACGATTATAATTATAAATTATACGATTCAATCAGCGGAGGTAAATTTTATAATATAGGTAGAGACTCAGCCGAAACAACGCCATTAAAGCCATCCAGGCTTACTCCTGCAGAAAAAACAATAAGAAATAATTTTATAACCATACTTAAAAGCTCAAAAAATTAGGTTTAATATTTTATTTAACAGCCCCCTTGTAAATCAATTGCAAGGGGGCTGTTTTTATTAAACGGCGTATATTAAAACAGTTTAATTTCTATTAGCCAGGCAAAAAAAAGTTCTTTGGGCATCGTCCCTTGCGTCGCACCCTTGTACGTTTAAATTATACATCATCTTTTACCAAAGCGTAGAATTGAAGCGGTTATATCTGTAATCCAAATCTAAATTCCGTTTACCATTGGCAGGCACGCCAACAGAAGCATTGTGCGTACACCAACAGCAGCAGGAAGCAACCATACATGATTGCGGGTTTTTATTTATTATATTTCGGTTGGTGAGGACACCAACCGATACACCCTTTCGCACTACCGGCGGTGTGTTCTCACCCGCCGGAATGGTTGAGTAGTTACGGCCACCGACCAGTAGAGAAATGCCATGCGGCAATGAGCAATGCAAATTTTGCA
>JANXWM010000272.1 GCA_025351145.1 Chitinophagaceae bacterium | reverse complement strand
GCGACGTGCAGGGACTGGCGCAGGCCAACCAGGTTTTGGGCGGTGCATTGAGGGGCTTACTCGCAGTTGCGGAAAGTTACCCCGATCTTAAAGCCAATCAAAACTTTTTAGAACTGCAAACGGCATTGCAGAATATTGAGGGCGACCTTGGTAATGCGCGCCGTTATTACAATGCTACCGTGCGTGATTACAATACTTCTATTCAGCAATTTCCGGGGGTAATTCTTGCAAGGATGACGGGCTTTACTGCACGCGAATTCTTTGAACTGGAGAATGCACAGGAAGCAAAAAATGTTGAAGTAAAGTTTTAAATAAACCTTTGTGAAAAAACTTTTTGTAACCCTGTTAGCCGCTTTTATATTCATTGGCGGCATTACTGCACAGGAGTATTTTACCATAAAGCAATACAACGTTGATGTTAAGGTAAACAAAGATGCTTCGCTGGATATTACTGAAGCCATCAATGTTCATTTTACCGAAGCAAGGCATGGTATTTACAGGTTCATCCCTTTTAAATACCCGCTGCAATCCATTCCTTCAGGAACAGAAAAGGCCGATAGGCAAATGGAATCAGGCGGCTATGCACATACGATTGTAGAAAATATAAGCGTAGATAAATGGGAATATGAAGTAAGCACTGATGGGGATTATAAATCTATAAAAATCGGATCGGCAGATAAGGTGGTTGATGGCGACCAGCAATATGTAATTCATTACCGGGTATTGAATGCCATCAACTTTTTTAACGACCATGCCGAATTGTATTTTAACCTTATCGGCGACAAGTGGAACACAAGTATTGGTAATGTTCAGTTCTCCGTTGAGCTGTACGATGCACTGCCTGCTGTACCCGCCACTTTTCTTGCTACAGGTGCTTATGGATCTAATGAAAACTATACCGAGTCCACATGGGCCAGCAACAAGCGGTTTATTGGCAGTACAACCAAACCGCTGGGAAATAATGAAGGCGTTACCATTGGCATTAGCCTGCCAAAAGGATTTTTGGTTCAACAGAATTACAACATCCTTGGTATCTATTGGCTGTTGTTGCCGCTTGCTGTTTTCGGCGGTATGTTTTTAGCCTGGAAGCGATGGGGCAGGGATGAGAAAGTAACCGTACAAACAGAATATTACCCGCCCGAAAATATAAGCCCAGGTGTATCTGGTTATATTATAGACAACCGGTTAGACAGACGCGATTTAACGGCACTGGTTCCATACTGGGGCGCAGGCGGCTACCTGCAGGTAAAAGAAACAGAAAAGGAGTCTTTGTTTGGGTTGATTAAAAACAAAGAATACACTTTCATTAAACTAAAAGACCTGCCCGATGAAGCAATGACATTTGAAAAAACCCTGTTCAACGGAATATTTGCATCAGGCAATAACGTAAAACTCAGCGACCTGAAAGATGTATTGTATAAAACCATGAACAAAGCAAAGAATGAACTGGAAACAGAAGTTGACAGGGGCGCTTATTATGAAAAAGGTTCAAGGGGGCTAATCATTTTGTTTTTATTTATTGGTATCGCATTGTGTGTAAGTGGCGGCTTCGTTTTAGTAACTACGGCGTTCGAAAAATTATGGCTTGGTGCGGCGTTGCTCATCAGTGGAATTATCACCGTGGCCTTTGGAATTTTTATGGGCAAGAAAACAGAAAAGGGCACCGCGCTTTACCAGAAGCTTGCAGGCTTTAAAGAGTTTATCAAGAGCGTGGAAAAAGATCGCCTGCAGGAGTTTCTAAAACAGGACGAACACTATTTTGACAAGGTACTTCCCTATGCCATTGTATTTGATATGGCCGATACGTGGAAAGATAAATTAAAGGGGCTTGACATACCGCCACCCCAATGGTATTCGGGTAATTATGCCACATTCAACACAATGATGTTTATGAACAGCCTCGACCATTCTATGAACGAAATGTCGAACAGTTTTTACAGTTCACCCAGCAGCAGCGGCAGCAGTGGCGGCAGTTTTGGCGGAGGTGGATTTTCGGGCGGCGGCTTTGGCGGAGGTGGTGGAAGCAGCTGGTAATTTATAGGAAACAAATTATTTTTTTGAGCCCGGCGTATGGGTATTTCAATGAAGCTTTACTTGCGTCGCACTATTGTACTGTATAACCTGTCTCAACTTTCAACAGCCATACTGCAGCACATTCATTTTTTGCGGGCATTATGCCATTCAAAATTCTACAAACTTCAAAACGATTTTTGTTCCTGCAGGTTTACCTTCGGCACTTACTTTATCAATAATTTCAACAGAAGCATTTCTATTGTTCAAAGCATTGTCAAGATCAAGCCTGCTCTGTGTTAAGTGTACACCTTTTGACTGATGTTCGGAAGGCCCGGCTTTAAATTTATTTTGCTTCGATACTTCTCTGCCTACACCATCATCATCAATAATACAGGAAATAATATCGTCATTTTTTAAAATGGTAACAGAGAGTGTTCCACCTTCTTCTTTTGGCATAATACCATGCCAGATAGCATTTTCAATAAACGGCTGAATAATGAGTGCCGGTACCTGCATAGATTTTAGATCTATTGTTTCATCAATGTTGAAATGATAACTGAATTTATTTCCAAAGCGCATGCTCTCTAATTGTGTATATAATTTGCAGGTTTCTATTTCATCGAAAAGTGTAATCTCTCTTTTGTCAGAGTTCTGAAAAATCGTTCTTATCAGCTTTGAAAACGTGGTAAGATAAGTTACGGCCTTATCTTCTTCTTTTTGTTGTACCAATGCCTTAATAGAATTCATACAATTGAAAATGAAATGGGGATTCATCTGTGCACGCAATGCACGTGCTTCCAGTTCGAGCAATTGTTTTTCATATTTAACCTTTAATTTTTCTGCTTCCTTCTGTTCGAGTATGGTTTTATATTTCAACCTTAATTGCCTTATACGATACCATATCAATGAACTTATGATTGCAACAAGAATAGCTGCAATCATAATTATCATCCTGTTCCTTGCTGTCTCTTTTACATCGGCTTCCTGTTGTTCTTTTTCACGTACCTGCTCATTAAAAGAAAGGACCTGAGCCTGTTTTATTTTATCACTGCTCCTCATGCTGTCTTTTGCCTGTGAAGCGATTTGTAAATAACTAAAAGCTTCATGATCGTCTCTGCCATCATAGTACTGAGATAAAAGTGTTGCTGCATTAAATAAGTTCTGCTCGTCGCTGTATTGTTGGGCATTAGAAAATGATTTCTTCGCGTAAAACACAAGGGAATCCATTTCACCTTTTTTTTGAAAAATCTTTGCCATATTGGAAAATACAAATCCCAGATCCCTGTTCTGCTCTTTATATTTTACATAGTCAGGAACATATTCCCTGTAATATGCTAATGCCCTTTCGTCATCCCCTTTTGCCTGGTATATGTCACCCAATATCCGTATTGAATAAAGCATAATTGGATAGTAGGAACGGGCAAGAGCTAATTTATAAGCCAGTTGTGTAAATATTAAAGCAGAATCAAGCTTATTCATTTTTAAATACACTTCAGCAATACATTGAACAGGGTAGGCATTTTCTATCGGATTTCTATGCTTGTCATAAATTTTTAAAATCTCTCTTGCTTTAAAAAAATGATTTAACGACTGTCTGTAGTCCCCTAATTCTCTATAGTCATGTCCAAATACTAAATTTGACCCAGCTTTTTGAAGTGTATCATTTAATTGCTCACTTAGTACCTGTTCCCGTGATGCATATTTTAATGATTCTGAATAGTTGCCCATTTCATACAATATATAATCAATGGCTCCAATTGTCCAGCATTGCCTTTGAATTGAGTAATTATTCTTTTCATTTATCTCCAGTGATTTTGTGTAAGATAAAACAGAGGAATCCATCTTCTTTTCATCGCGGTATGCCTGCCCAAGGTCTTCATACAAGAATATTTTCAGCGTATCCGCTTTGGTAAAACTTATTTTATTTTTTAAACTATCAATTTTACTCTGTTGGGCATTAATGTGTGTTGAGTTGAAAATAAAAATGATCAACAATATATTCTTGAATACTGGGGAAATATTTTTTTTTGAAATGAAAGCATTCATCTTCTAAATGTAAAACTCTTTTTTTCAATTTCATAATGCCAAGGGTAAAATAGCTTGATTACTTTATAAATAAAGACACCTGTATATTAACGATCAGCTTAAACGTGTAAACTGCCAAGTCAAATGCACAATTTGCCAACATTACGCTTTCCGTATATTATAAACAAAGTATCTTCAAATCACAAAACTCTTATTCAAAATATTACACTGTTTCGCTTTGCCGCGTAAAGAACCGTACGTACAAGAGTGCGACGCAACGAAGCTAAATAGAGGTGATTCAGCTAAGTGACAAAAATCAAAAATGACATCATGAAAAAGATACACCCTATATTAATACTGGTTGCCTGTTGCATTACTTTTTCCTGCAAAAAAAATAATACAACGCCTGACACGGGATCAGGAGGTACTGGTGGGACTGGTGGTGGTAACAACGGTGACAGCGATATAACTGTAACTGTATTTGATCCTGTAGCTGTTGCAAAAACAAACAGCCAGAAAGTATATGTACATTATATGCCTTGGTTTGAAGACCCTTCAACATCGCCTGACGGAAAATGGGGTTCGCACTGGACCATGGCCAATAAAAACCCTGATATTATATCTGATGGAAAGAGGCAGATTGCTTCCTGGTTTTATCCTTTGACAGGGCCGTATGCAAGTTCTGACCGGGATGTAATAGACTATCATACTTTGCTGATGAAATATGCAGGCATTGATGGCGTAATTGTTGACTGGTATGGCGAGCACAGTGTTTATGATTACCCGCTTATTAAAAGGAATACTGATTCACTTTTTAACCGGATGCCGAAAGTGGGTTTGCAATTTGCTGTATGCTATGAAGATGCTACATTACGAAACGTAAAATCAATTGCTGGTATTGATACGGTACCTGCGGCGAGGGACGATTTTACTTATTTGCAATCGAAATATTTCGACAGCAGTTGCTACATCAAAATCAACAATCAGCCGTTGGTGCTTTGCTTTGGCCCGCAGGTAATGCAAACTGCGGACAAATGGGCACAAACATTTTCCGTTCTCAATAATAAGCCCAGACTGTTATCGCTGTGGTTTCAGGGCGATGTAACCGGCAGTTCGGGCAGCGGGGAATTTACATGGCCAACGCCAGATTATCTTACGAGTTTTCCAAATTTTTACCAGCACCGTGCACCCGGCCTTGCCACAGCATTTGCCGCAGCATTTCCCGGCTTTAAAGATTTTTATGCACAGGGTGGATGGGGCAACACATTGTTTGTAATTGACCACAATGGTACCAGCACTTTGCAAAGTACACTTGACCTTGCCAGGAACAGTAATTTATCTAACCTGCAGTTAGTTACATGGAACGATTTTGGCGAAGGCACCATGATCGAACCAACCAATGAATTTAGTTTTAGTTTTTTAGAAACCATTCAGCAATATACAGGTGTTGCTTATACCAAAACGGAGCTGGAACTTATTTACAAATGGTACACGCTCCGCAAAAAATATAAAGCCAGCAGCAGCATAGAAAGCAAGCTTACGCAGGCTTATTATTATTTGGTTTCGCTTAATACAGATAAAGCCAGCACTATCATTTCTGCTATACAGTAATACGCATAGGTGCGTTTTTATAATACAGATTTTTTGGGACAAACAGCAGAACATTTCTCATCGTCCGTTGTGTCACTCACTTGTACGTTCATATCAATATTGAACTTCAGGCTGCCAGGTAGCGGGCTTCTGCAAATGCAGCAATCGCATTTTATTTTTCTTACCCGAATACTAATGGCTGAAATCTGTTCATCAATACAAGAGTGCGACGCAAGAGAAGCTTCATAGTAATTCTTCTGCCCGGCCAATTATTGTATTTAAGTGCCTGGTATTATTCTATACTTATTTTAAACGCAACAGCAATATCTGATGGATAATTTTTTGCTGCTTTAATAATAAGGCCATCTGCAGTTTGTGACCAGCTAAGTTTTTCATTGCTGCCAACTAAAACAACATCGGTTACTTTGCTATTGGCTGTTTTTGTGCCAAGAGATTTTACAGTTATTGATTGGCCGGGTTGTGGCGTAACGAGTGTGATTGCATAAAGATCTTTACCCTTTGTGGTAAACCTGATATCCTGTGGCGTAAAGGGTTTTACTTTATCATCGATAAAAGAACCACCTACATTTTCCGTGGGGCCTTCGCCATAAATTTTCCAGGGGCGTGTGCCGTAAATAGCTTCGCCGTTTATATCGAGCCAATGACCAATGGCCAATAATAATGCCTGCTGTTCTTCGGGAATGGTACCATCGGAACGCGGCCCGATGTTCAGCAGCAGGTTTCCGTTCTTACTCACAATATCGGTAAGTTCATCAATAACATACTGCGGCGATTTATATTTTTCGCCATCAATATATCCCCATGATTTAAAACCAACTGCATCATCTGTTTGCCAGGGCAGTTTACTGATGCCTTCCTGCTTGCCACGCTCAATGTCAAGCACAGCAGCCTTTTCAGGGTACGCTTTGTTTTTATAATTCAACACCACGCCTTTGTTCCACTGCAAAGCCTGGTTATAATAATATGCAGCGAATGATTTGCGGTAAGGGTCCATGGCGGGTTGTTCTATCCACCAGTCGAACCAGAAAAGTTGTGGCTGATATTTGTTTACCAATTC
This sequence comes from Chitinophagaceae bacterium, assembly GCA_025351145.1. Classification (GTDB taxonomy): domain Bacteria; phylum Bacteroidota; class Bacteroidia; order Chitinophagales; family Chitinophagaceae; genus Limnovirga. Next base: position 6,653 of record JANXWM010000272.1, on the reverse strand, counting down.
TGTACAGCGCAACAGCCAGTCGTTCATAAATTCAGGGCTTGGTGTTTCTGATTCTTCTCTTGCCGGGCCATAGAAATCGCTGTAAGCAGGATCGTTAATATCAGAATCAAATGAGCGGCCCGGGTTCAGGAAAAACCAATGTTCAATCCTGTGCGAAGACAAACCAAATATCATCCCGTTGCTTTTTATAGCCGTTGCAAGCTCACCAATGATGTCTCTCTTTGGCCCCATGTTATAAGCATTCCATTTGGATAAGCTTGTATTGTACATGGCAAAACCATCATGATGTTCTGCAACCGGTACTACATATTTTGCTCCTGCTTTTTTAAAGAGCTGCGCCCATGTATCGGCATTAAATTTTTCTGCTTTAAACATGGGAATAAAATCTTTGTAACCGAATTTATTTTGAGGGCCATACGTTGCTACGTGATGGTTGTATATATCAGACCCTTTTCTGTACATCTCCCGTGGGTACCATTCGCTGCCGTAAGCCGGTACTGAATAAACGCCCCAGTGAATAAAGATGCCAAACTTTGCATCCCTGTACCAGTCGGGGGTTTGATACTTTTCCAGTGATTCCCATTTAGGCTGGTAAACATCCTGTGCAGTTGTGCTTAATGCAAAAAATAAAAGACAAATGAACAGGATATAATCAATCGTTCTTTTCTTCATAAGAGTAGTTTTATGATCGTGAATTTTCTATACCCTATTTTGAATAAACGAGAATACATTTCCCGAAAGTATTTCATTTATATTCTTCAGAACTTCCTGTTCAAAGCCGGGTAGTTCAATTAAATTAATACCCCATAAAGTTTCGTTTTGTAAAATGTTTTTTATGGTTGGTGCGGTATCCTGCATTTGCCATGCCACATAAAACATATCAGCTTTATCGTCATTTATTCTGTATTCATTTCCATTGCAAACACCAAAGTATTCTGTTCCGTTTTTTCTAACCGGTTTCATGAATACAATGTATGCTGCAAACCCGAAAGCAATCTTTTTTGGCGCATGGTTGAATAGCCTGTAATGCTTCTGCAATAACGGTATTACACGCATTTTCATTTTTGTGGAGTACTGCTGTGTTATGTTTATCCAATGATGTTGTATATGCGGATTTTTAAAACGATCGAGCACGGCCAGCCCGTATATTTTTACTTCTTCTTCATTAATGGGTACTGGGATTGCGTTGGCAATTTCATCCAGCATCAATGATTTTACGAAGCTAAAAAAATGTTCATCACCCATGGCGTTTTTCACTGTATCAAAACCGGCAAGTACCGCTGCGCCGCAGCTCAATGTATGTGTAGCATTTAATAAGCGCAGCTTAAGCTCTTTGTATTTTTCAATATTGGGTTCAATAATAATTCCTTTATTTACCTTCGCAAAAGTTAATATGCTTTTTACATATTCATCGCCTTCAATTGCCCATAGATTATAAGTCTCTACTACAATTGCCAGGTCATCTGTATAGCCCAATTCAGTTTCTAATTTTATCTTTTCAGTTTCACCCGGTTTGCCAGGCACTATCCTGTCAACTAAAGTATTGCAGAATCTATTGGCAGTATTCAGCCAGTTAATAAAAGGTTGGTCGAGGTTATTCCATTCGGCCAATTCATTTACAATAGCTGCTAATTTTTTGCCGTTATCTGTCAATAATTCGGTTGGCAGAATAATCATTCCGCTTTCGGTTGAACCATCAAATGCAGTATAACGTTCATATAAAAAAGCGAGCAGTTTTGCCGGAAAAGATTCTGGCGGCACAGCATTGATTTTTTCTTTCACTAACTGAATACCGACTTCGGTAGTATTGGATATGATGACCTGTAATGCAGGCTGATGTGCAGTTTGCAGCACATTGTTCCATTGCGTTTTTGCATGCAGCACCCTACTTATTGCAGCGCATATAACAGGCTTTTCTGTATTGCTGTTAATACCTCGTGTATGTATGGTATACAAATTATCCTGTTCATCGAAATGATCTTTTTCACCACCGCCGGTTGATTTAACCACCACCACTCTTCCATTGAAAACACCCTGCATGTTGGCTCCATTAATATAATAATCAGGAAGGCCGCGCAACAGAACGCCGGTACCAAACTGCAGTACTTTTTCGGGTAACGAAAATATCCCATCAGCAGGTTTTATTACTGCTGTATTTATCTGGCTAAGATTATGCTTTGAAAGATTCATATTAGCTTATGTGCATTTAAAATAGTGTTCAAATTTTATTTACCCGGCTTTGAGTTCTTTACTCATCGTTCCTTGCGTCGCACTCTTGTACTGAAGAACAAGATTGAGCTTTTGGCTAACTGTTTTAGCTCCTTGTTTTTTTGCCTGCAGTATGTAATACAAAGTTCGCAGCCCTTTGTCAATCCATTTCTATCATCGCTTTTATTACATTATTTTCCGGCTTCAAAAGGTTTTTAAATTCATCCTTTACAATACCGAACGGCAATGTATGCGTGATATAATTTTTTGGATTGATCAATCCTTTCGTTATCGAATTCATCACTTGATCAAAGTCCTGCTTTGTTGCATTGCGGCTGCTCATCAGCGTTGTTTCCCTTTTATGAAATTCAGGGTGACTGAATTTTATTTCTTCTTTTTGTAAACCGATAAGCACATACCTGCCGCCATGCGAAAGATAATTGATGCCGTTGTTGATGGCTTTCAGGTTGCCAGTTGCATCAATAACAACTGTGGGCATTTCGCCATTCGTTATTTTTTTTAATGCAGTTAATGCATCTTCTTTTGCCGGGTTGATTGTGTGATGAATATTCAACTGTTCACTGCAAAACAATAGCCTGTTATCATTAATGTCCATTGCTATTACTGTGCCGCCGGCAATGCGTGCAAATTCCATCGTTGCCATACCAATGGGGCCTGCCCCCATTACAAGCACAAACTCACCCTGCTTTACTGCTGCCCTTTGAATACCATGTGCGCCAATGGCAAGCGGCTCTATCAATGCAAGTTCTTCGTAACCCAATCCGTTGCCATGCAATAATGAAGAAGATGGAACAGAAAAATATTCAGCCATGCCACCATCAATATGAACGCCGCAAACATTGATGCTTACACAGCAATTGGGCTTACCGTTTTTGCATGCCACGCATGAGCCACAACTGAAATAAGGAATGAAAGTTACTGCTTCACCAATATTAAAACCAGGCGCATTGCTGCACTCAACCAATTCGCCGGATAATTCGTGGCCAAGAATTCTTGGATAATTAAAGTAGGGTTGTGTGCCTTCAAAAGCATGCAGATCGGTACCGCATACACCGATCCTTTTTATTTTAATGATGGCATGCCCCATGGTAGGTTCGGGCATTTTTATATCCCTGTATTCAAACCTGCCCGGCTCTGTGCAAAGTAAAGATTTCATTTATAAATATTTTTAAAGACCGAATTTTTTTGTCGAAAAAAGTTCTGAACGTACAAGAGTGCGACGCAAGAAAAGCTTCATAGTAATTCTTTAGCCGGGCTCAAAATTGCCATTCAAATTCAGTGTGATTTCTATAAAAACTAACCGTAAATCAAAGTGCTGTAACACGATATATTTTTCCAGCCTGCGCAGTGAACATTAGTACATATCCGTTCTTTGTAAGTTGTGCTTTTGCTGAGATGCCTTCCACCTTTACCGGTGTGCCTGTTCGTAATGTACAGGGTCCGTCCGTGATGGCTTTTATTGTGGCATCCGTTAGTGCATGGTTCTTCCAGTCAATGCTTACTTCAAAAGCGCCCCTTGCCCGTAAACCCTTTACCTGACCTTCTTTCCACGCATCTGGCAAAGCAGGCAAAAGTTGTATTTCGCCGAGCTGGCTTTGAAGCAGCATTTCGCACATGCCTGCTGTACCGCCAAAATTTCCATCAATTTGAAAGGGCGGATGTGCATCAAAAAAGTTAGGATACGTGCCGCCAGCATTGGTATAATTTGTTCCTGATTCGCCGGTTGCATGCAGCAACTGACGAAGCAAAAGATAGGCATGGTTGCCATCGAGCAGCCTTGCCCAGAAATTGATCTTCCATGCTTTGCTCCAGCCAGTACCTGCATCGCCCCTTATCTCTAAAGTTTTCTTTGCAGCTTCGGCAAATTCAGGCGTAGTAATGGGTGATATTTCGTGACCGGGATGCAGGCCAAATAAATGCGATACATGGCGGTGCTGCACTTCCACATCGTCCCAATCTTTATACCATTCCTGCAGGTTGCCCTTTTTGCCGATATGCAACGGATACAATTTATTTTTCTTTGCAATCAACTGTTCGCGAAAATCTTTATCAATGCCTAATACGTTTGATGCATCAATAAGATTGGTAAATAAATCCCAGATGATGGACATATCCATCGTGGTTGCCACAGACACACTGCCCTGTTTGCCGGGTGCATAGTAAAAATCATTTTCAGGCGATAAAGATGGAGCGGTAACAAGGTAACCATCTTTGTCTTCTGTAAGCCATTCGAAACAAAATTCGGCAGCACCTTTCATTAATGGATAAGCAGTATCTTTTAAAAATTGTTTGTTGCCGGTAAAGCGGTAATGCTCCCATAAATGCTGGCAGAGCCAATTTGCGCCCATGCTCCAGTTGGCCCATTTAGGGTCGCCTTTTCCAATATCGCCAACGGGATTTGAGGTTGCCCAAATATCTGTGTTGTGATGCGCCACCCAGCCGTGCATATTATAAAATTCTTTTGCAGTTACCATACCTGTTGCGGCAAGGTTTTCAATCAACGCATACAACGGTTCTGTCATTTCAGAAAGGCCCGTTACTTCTGCGGGCCAGTAATTCATTTGCGTATTAATGTTGATGGTAAAATTTGAACTCCACGGTGCCCTTAATTCTTTATTCCATATTCCCTGTAGATTGGCGGGAATACCGCCAGGCCTTGAACAGGAGATGAGTAAATAACGGCCATACTGAAAATATAATGTTTCCAAAGCGGGATCATAAGCGCCATTGGAATAGGCCTGCAGGCGTTTATCTGAAGGCAAGCTAATATTGTTGTTTGCTGAAGTATCTTTTATTGAAAATGAAAACCTGTTGAAGTATTTATGGTAGTCTGCGAGATGATTGTTTAGTAAAGACTGGTAATTTTTTTTCACTGCATCGGTAAGATAATCCAATGCAAGTTTGTTTTCGTCTTTGCCATCTTTATCGGGGCATTTATCAAAACCATTAAAGCTTGTTGCTGCAGATAAAAACAAAATTACTTCTGTTGCATTGCTTACGTGGATGCCTGCTGTGTCAGTGTTCACAGTTCCATCCTTTGTTACTGCTTTTATGCGCAACTGAAAACGCATACCTTTACAATCATTGCTGTCTTCATAAAATACAGGTTCTTTATTTACGTTGAAATAGTTGGGATCCGCATGTGCAGGGGCTTTGCCGTTCATGAGCAGTTCATTATCCGCAGCCGTAATAATTTTATAATGCAGTAAACTTGATGCAGCCGCTGTAAAATTCAATTGCTTTGGCCTATTGCTTGTAAGGCGAACAATAATTACCTGGTCCGGTGCCGATGCAAATATTTCTCTTGTAAATTCAGTGCCATCAATCGTGAATTTTGTAGTAGTAATGGCATTTTTTATATCAAGGCTGCGGTAGTATGCAGTTGGTGAAGTGTCTTTAAAATTTTGTTTTATTGTAAGGTCGCCAAGCGGCATATAAGATTCTGTAAACAAGCCCTGCATTTTCTTTGCAAGCTCGTTTGCTTTTGTATAATCTTCCTCTTTCAATAAAGCTGCTCTTATTTGCGGAAGGTATTTTGGCGCATCAGTATTTACGTTTCCATGCACCGGTCCACCGCTCCATAAACTGCTTTCGTTTAATTGAATCAGTTCTTCATTTACTTTTCCAAAAACCATGGCACCCAAGCGGCCATTGCCTATGGGCAAAGCTTCTGTCCATGCAGCTGCGGGTTGCTTATACCAGAGCTTTAAATCCTGTTGCGCAGAAATGCTGCTTACAAATAAACACAGTACAGGAATAATGCTGCGTACTTTTTTTCTCATGGTTTCAATCGTTGGTATGTATAAAAATAATTACTTCACTTATACGGAATTTATAAAAGGGCTGGTGCTGCAAAATATTATAACATGCCTTTTATTCAATAATATTTTTGTGCCCGTCAGCGGATCATGAATGAAGCTTCTGTTGCGTCGCACTCTTGTACGTTCGGAGATACTATTGGGCTTTTACCATTGCGTAGGTTTGAGCGAAATGAAATTAACAATGCGGTAGTTTATCTCTTAGAAAATACAATAAAAAAAGCCTATGGATAAAATATCCTATAGACTTTTTTTACACTCATAATTTATACCTTAGTAACTTAAAGGTCCAGTATATGGTGATGTTACACCACAACCAACAAAATTAGTTACAGAGAGGACGCCACTAGTTCCCGAAGCAGTGCTAAAATCTGATGTATGAACCGGGGCTCTTATAAACGAGCATTTAACAACAACGCTGCTATTATTTGCATCTACCCAAACATATATTACAGTACCATTGCTGGTAAAATTACCTGCATAGCTCCAGGCAAAAGAGTTTTCATCTTTACTTTCATTAGCTTTCGATAAATGGTTTTTGTAAATAAAACTTGTAGCAACTACAAGTGAAAGAATTAGAACGGCGTAGATTAATTTTCTTTTCAT
>JANXWM010000245.1 GCA_025351145.1 Chitinophagaceae bacterium | reverse complement strand
CTGAACAAATAAAACATTTATGTGACCGCCGTTTTGGTATTGGCGGAGATGGACTGATGCTGTTAAACCTAAAAGAAGGCTACGATTTTGAAATGAAATACTACAACGCCGATGGTAACGAAAGCAGCATGTGTGGCAATGGCGGCCGCTGCCTTGTAAAGTTTGCCCACCAGCTTGGCATAAATAAAGAAAATTTTTCATTTACAGCAATTGATGGGGAGCACAAGGCAATTATAAGGGATAATGGCTGGGTATATCTTAAAATGAAAGATGTTAAAGGCATTGAAAAAAAACATTCTGACAGTGTACTGGATACCGGCTCGCCGCACTATGTAAAAAATGTAGTACACGTTGCCGGATACGAGGTATATAAAACAGGAAAAGAAATTCGCTACAGTGATGACTTTGCCAAAGAAGGCATCAATGTAAATTTTGCTGAAGAACTAAACGAGAAAGAAATTTTTGTGCGCACTTACGAACGCGGTGTTGAAGATGAAACCCTTAGCTGCGGAACCGGCGTTACAGCTGCTGCACTTATATTTGCTCATAACGACAATGGCTTTAACCGCATAGAAGTGAAAACCCTCGGCGGCCACCTTGCAGTTGAATTTGATAAAACCGGTGAAGACAGTTTTAAAAATATCTGGCTTTGCGGCCCGGCAGAATTTGTATTTAAAGGCGAAGTAGAAGTATAAGCCCAGACGTTTAAATAAAATTATCCCTAACTTTCACTACCTATCTTTGCGCCGCTTTGATACAGTACTTCAAAAATATCAACAACCAAACGATTGAGATTGACAAGCCTGAAAACGGCATATGGGTTAATCTTGTACCACCATTTAAAGAAGAAGAATTTCTTGAACTGAGCGACGGCCTTGAAATACCCATTGAATTTCTGCGCGACTCACTCGATATTGATGAGCGCCCACGCTACGAAATAGAAGACAATGTGCGGTTTGTGGTAATTAAAACACCAACAGAAAATAATTCGTTCAACGACAGTGATGCGTTTTACATTACCATACCCATCTGCATTATTTTAACGCACAACCATATTGTTACCGTAAACTCTTTCGATAACGGGGCCATAAAAAAATTCCTGAATACTTTTCAAAAACGCCACCCTGATAAACGCAGCATGATGGTGCTTAAAGTGTTTGAGAAAGTGGTTCAAAACTTTATGGAATACCTTAAAGAGATTAACCATAAACGCAACCTGTACGAGCAAAAATTATACGACAGTAACCGCAACGAAGAACTGCTCAACCTTATGCGCATACAAAAAAGCCTGGTGTATTTTGTAACTGCTCTGCGCAGCAACGAACTGGTAATGCTAAAAATGGAACGCACCAATTTCCTCGGCCTTACCGACGAAGAACGCGAATTCCTCAACGACCTTATTGTAGATACCAGCCAGGCACTTGAAATGGCCAATATTTACACCAACATCCTCAGCAGCACCATGGATGCATTTGCCAGCATCATCAGCAACAACCTTAATAATGTAATGAAGCGCCTTACCAGCATTACTATTATACTTTCGTTGCCCGTTCTTGTAGCCAGTATTTACGGCATGAACGTTAAAATTCCTTACGCAGACACACAACATGCTTTCTATATTCCCATCATACTTTCCATCGCCGTATCGGTTTTATTAGCCTGGTATTTTATGAAGAAGAAATGGTTTTAATTGCTGCAATAATCACCAGCCTTCTTATTTAAATCCTATTTTTTTTGAACCGGGCTGCAGAACATGAATGAAGCTTTGCTTGCGTCGCACACTTGTACGGTTGGATTATATATTGGGCTTTTACCCTAGCGGTGATTTAGAAGAACTGTTTTGTGTGGACACGAAATCCAAGGCGAAGCTGTAGGTTTTTTGTCTCGTCTTTTTTAAAAATTATGGTTTGCAAAATGTTGTTTGAATTATTTTATCGTCAAAAAAGTATAATGCCAATATATTATTAGCGCCAATATCATCTTTTGTCATGTTTCTAATTGCGATTGGAAAATGAAACGCTGGATGTGATAAAATTTCTTTCACAAAATTTCCACTCGTGTCAATCGTAAAGCATTTATAAGAAACAAAAGCAGGGATTTTTAACCAAATGCCTGTTTCAGAAAAATGAAAGACGCTGTCACTTGTTGGCTTTGTCGTAATGTCAATTGATGTTGTCCAAACTATTTGTTGTCCGATGCTATAAGACATCGTCTTGAAAGTTATTTTTTTGATGACTGTTGATTTTATTGTTTTCTGAAAATTTGCTATGGAGTTTTCATCAGCGTAATCTACGGAAATAAGATTTTGGTCAATCGTTACCAAATCTGCAAAGTTGGGCTTGAGGTTAAGGTTACTTCTAAGCAAATTAAGCCTTTGACTGTCTGCTCTGTTAGCAATTAAGGCGTTTAAATCAGAATATTTTATCGTCTGTAATTGGTCATAAAAGTTAATCAGATAACTGGGCCTTCCCTGTCCGAAAAGAATGTTGGAAAGTAACAATCCAAATATGAAAAGAAATCTGTGCATAGGGTCTGTTTAAACTTACAGCTAACTCAAAAATAGGCTTACTAAATCCCTAACCCAAAAAAATCAGGTTGTTAGCAAGCACAGCTTTTATTGGATAGATAATGCACCAATTGGTTTTTACCACATCGGTCTTTCGCTTCGGTAAAAGCTCATTCATAATCCGAATGTACAAGAGTGCGACACCGTCATGCCGAATTCATTTCGGCATCTCCTGGTTAAATATTTAATGCACTACAAGAGACCCTGAAATAAATTCAGGGTGACGGCACTTGCTGATTCGCTTCGATCCCCGCTGCGGTAAAAGCTCCATTCATAATCCAACCGTACAAGAGTGCGACGCAAGGATGTTTAATAATTGATATTTCAGTTGGGCTAATAAATGTATTACTTCCAAACACGGGGGATACGATTTTCAAGGAGCATCAAATCTACTAAAACCACGGCAGCAGCGGCTTCCAGGATAACAGGTGCACGTAATGCAACGCATAAATCGTGACGGCCTTTTATAGAGAAGTCTTCCATTTGTCCTGTTTCCCAATTAAGGCTATGCTGCTGTTTTGGTGTAGAAGCCGTTGGCTTTATAGCAATTCGGAATACAAGTTCGTTGCCATTGGTAATGCCGCCAACAATACCGCCTGCATGATTGGTTGTTGTTTTGCCGTCCATGTTTTCGATGGCATCGTTGTGCTGGGATCCAAACATTTTTGCAGCAGCAAAACCACTTCCAAATTCAATACCTTTTACAGCAGGAATGGCAAATGCAATATGCGCTATTTGCGACTCCACAGAATCGAAAAAAGGTTCGCCCAAACCAAGCGGCAAACCAGTAATGCGACACTCAACAATACCGCCCACAGAATCTTTTGCATCAATGGCATTCTGCAAACCTTTTTCAAGATCGGTTTCGCCACCAATGGCGGTTACTTCGGCAAAAACGATAACACCCTGCATCATTTTTTTTGCAATGGCACCTGCAGCGACAAGACCTGTTGTAAGCCTTGCACTAAAATGGCCACCGCCACGAAAATCTTCATTGCCGCCGTACTTTTCATGCGCCACAAAATCTGCATGCCCTGGACGTGGAAAGCTGCGTTGCTTTTCGTAATCGCCGCTGCGTGTGTTGTTATTTTCAAATAGAATTGTGATAGGAGCACCGGTAGTTTTATCGTTGAATACACCGCTTTTAAAAAAAGGAAAATCGGCTTCCTGCCGTGGCGTAGTGCCTTTTTGTTTGCCACCTTTTCTGCGTTCGAGATCGGGCAATAAATCATCGGCTGTTAATGGCAAACCCGCAGGACAACCATCAATAACAATACCTACAGATTCGCCATGCGATTCGCCAAAAATGTGAATACGGAATATGCGGCCAAATGAATTCATAAGCTGAAGCCCCCATCCCCTAAAGGGGAGTATTGAAAGTTATTAATGAACATTGAGCGCTGAATGTTGAATATTCACTTTCGCACCTAATGCTTGTATATGCTCGTAAAAATTAGGATAAGATTTTGATACTGCCTGCGCTTCATCAATTACTGTTTCGTTCGTTGCTTTTAAACCAGCCACGGCACACATCATTGCAATACGGTGATCGTGGCGTGAATGAACATGGGCACCATGCAAACCTTTGCCGCCATGTATCAGCATTTCATTTCCCTGCAGCTCAACTACAAGTCCCATTTTACCGAGTTCATCCTGAATGGTTAATCCACGGTCACTTTCTTTATGCGCCAAACGTTCTACGCCCGTTATGACAGTTGTTCCTTCGCAGTAAGCAGCAAGTGCAGCAAGCGGAGGAAAAAGATCGGGACAGTCATTTGCATCGAAACGAAAAGCTTTTAACCCTCCAACCGCTAAAGGGGAGAAAGAAATTTCATTTTCATTTATAGAAATATTGCTGCCGCAATCTTCCAAAGCTTCTAAAACTTTTTTATCTGCCTGTGTAGATACAGGGTCTAAACCTTTTACAGTTACATTTCCGGCAATAGCTCCTGCAACCAATAAAAAAGCACCGCCGCTCCAGTCGCCTTCAACTGTATAATCGAGAAAAGTAGCATCGTAATTAGCGTGTTCAGGAGAAAAGTAAAATTCTTTGTAATCCTTATTCTCAGGGGCTTTCAATTGAAACTGTTCCATTACAGAAAGCGTAAGATCAACATAAGGTTTGCTCTTAAGGTTGTTCACGGTAATGGTTACATCTTTTGCATCAGATGCTGAATAAGCAAGCAATAACCCAGTTAAAAATTGTGAACTTAACGAGCCGTCAATCGTAATATTTTTTGGCTGCAAAGGGCCTTTCACTTTTAATGGGAGTTTGCCATTGTTAGAACTTATTTCTATCCCCAACTGCGGAAATATTTCATCAAAAAAATCCATTGGCCTGGTAAGCAAACTGCCTTCGCCGGTGATGGTCATTTCTTTTGCATTGAGTGCAACAATGGGCGCAAACATTCTTATTCCTAAACCACTTTCGCCATTATGCACCTGATTGCCTGCGGCGTTTACGCCATTGCTGGTTATCTTAATGCTGCCATCAGGTAAATGTTCAACTGTAGCACCCAATGCTTCAATAACTTTTAATGCAGCTACATCATCATTTGAAATGCCGGGATTGTGAATAATACTTTCGCCCATTCTTACCAATGCAGCCGCACATGCACGCTGCATCGAGCTTTTAGAAGCTGCCGCCGTAATTGTTCCTGAAAGTGACGATGGTTGTATAATTGCCTGCATAACGATCTAAAGAATTTTTTTGAGCCAGAATACAGTAATTCTATTGAACTTTTCTTCCGCCTCAGGCGGACTCTTG
>JANXWM010000594.1 GCA_025351145.1 Chitinophagaceae bacterium | reverse complement strand
CTGGAAGTGATTAACCCGTTTGATTTTTTTGTGGAAGAATATGCGGAGAAATTTCCTTTTAAATATTCAGCGCAGCTTACTGCGGAGTTGGTTCCTTACCTTGAAATAAAGGAAGATGGCCCGTTGCTGAACAAATGGCTTTTAGATATTGAAAGAAAAGAAGGCATAAGCATCAACGACTTTTTGGTGTACATCAATCGCAAACTGAATAAAGATATTGCTTACAGCATTCGTATGGAACCCGGCGTACAAACCTGTGAAGAAACATTGGGACGAGCTTTAGGTTCGTGCAGGGATTCTGCATGGTTACTTGTACAAATACTAAGACAACTTGGTTTAGCTGCACGTTTTGTTTCCGGTTACCTGGTTCAATTAACAGCAGATATAAAATCATTAGATGGTCCATCAGGCCCTGCTGCGGACTTTACCGATCTGCATGCATGGACAGAAGTGTATGTTCCCGGTGCAGGCTGGATAGGCCTTGACCCGACCTCCGGTTTGTTTGCAGGTGAAGGACATATACCGCTGGCATGCACACCGCATTATGTAAGCGCAGCACCGGTGGTTGGCGCAAGCGATAAAGCAGAAGTTACATTTGAATTCGATAACAGTGTTACCCGTATACATGAAGACCCACGTGTTACCAAGCCTTATACAGAAGCGCAATGGGCCGCCATTGAAGCATTGGGTTATAAAATTAATGAAGATCTTGAGGCCGGTGATGTGCGCATGACGATGGGTGGCGAACCTACTTTTGTTTCTATTGATGATATGGAATCTGATCAATGGAACACGGCTGCGGATGGTAAAGAAAAACGTATTTTATCCCATGAGCTTATCTTTCGTTTGCGTGAGCAATTTGGCCCCAAAGGCATGATCCATTACGGGCAGGGCAAATGGTATCCCGGTGAACTTTTGCCCCGCTGGCAATATGGCTTATTCTGGAGAAAAGATGGTTATCCTATCTGGCGTAATCTTGATTTAATAGCACATGAAAAAACAAAACATGCATATACCCATGAAGATGCAAACGCATTTATACATGAGATTGCCAGGCATATTGCTGTAAGCATAGAAAACATAAGCGCCGCTTATGAAGATGTATTTTTCTTTTTATGGAGCGAAGGAAAAACACCGGTAAATATTGATCCGCTAAAAACCAACTTAAAAGATTCTATTGAAAGAAGAACACTTGCGCAACTGCTTGATAAAGGCCTTGAAACACCTGCGGGTTATATATTACCCATACAATGGAATTACTGGAACAATAGATGGCTAAGCTGTAAATGGATATTCAACAGGGAACATTTGTTTTTGATGCCGGGCAACTCACCCATTGGTTTACGCTTGCCTTTAGAGTCTTTACCGGTTCTCGCCAAAGCATCTGAACCGCAGCGGGTAGAGCGCAGTCTCTTTGAAGATTTACCCGAGCTGGAACATTTTCATGAAACAATTGGTGAACGTTATGGCATGGTATACACCCACACCGAGCCGCCAAAATTTCAATATAAGGAAGCCGTTACCGAAGAGGTGAAAACCAAAAAGAAAGTAAGCGGCCCTGTGCTGCAAAAAGAAGAAAAGGAAGATGATGTTGAAGAAAATATAACTTTTGAAGTTAAGACCATCAAGACCGCTTTATGCGTGGAAGCAAGGGAAGGTATCATTTATATTTTTCTTCCACCGATGGAATACCTGGAGCACTACCTGGATATGATCGCATCCATTGAAGCATCAGCCATAAAGTTGAACATGCCAGTGCGTATAGAAGGGTATGAGCCTCCCAGAGATTACAGGATGGAGCGTTTGGTTGTATCGCCAGACCCAGGTGTGATAGAGGTAAATATTCATCCTTCAAAAAGCTGGAAAGAATTATTGCACAATACCAATACCTTATACGAACAAGCCTATTTATCAAGATTGGGTACAGAAAAATTTATGCTGGATGGCTGGCATACCGGTACAGGTGGTGGCAACCATATTACCATTGGTGGCGCTACACCTGCTGATAGTCCATTGCTGCGCCGCCCAGATTTATTAAGAAGTTTAATTATTTACTGGCAACATCATCCGGGGCTTTCTTATTTGTTCTCGGGTTCATTTATTGGTCCCACCAGCCAGGCACCGCGTGTAGATGAAGGCCGTGATGAAAAATTATATGAACTGGAAATTGCTTTCTCACAAGTACCTGATGAAGGCTTTATTCCCTTTTATTTAGTTGACAGAATTTTCCGCCACTTACTTACCGATATTACCGGCAATACACACCGTTCAGAATTTTGTATTGATAAAATGTATTCGCCTGATACATCTTCCGGAAGGCTTGGTATTCTTGAGTTTCGCGCATTTGATATGCCGCCGCATAAACAAATGAGTTTGTTACAGATGCTGTTGCTGCGTGGCCTCATCGCTAAGTTCTGGAAGCAGCCTTATAAGCATGGCCTTGTAAGATGGGGCACAGAACTGCATGATAAATTCATGCTCTCTCATTATGTATATGAAGACATCAAAGAAGTGGTGAGCGATCTTAATGATGCAGGTTATCCTTTTGAAATGAGCTGGTTCGATGCATATTTCGAATTCCGTTTCCCGCATTATGGCACGGTGAAAATCCAGGGTATTGAAATGGAGATACGCATGGGTATAGAACCCTGGCATGTACTCGGCGAAGAAATGAGCAGCACCGGTACTGCACGTTTTGTAGATTCCTCAATAGAAAAAGTGCAGGTGAAATTAAAAGGGATCAATGATGCAAGATATGTGTTGCTCTGTAATGGCAGCCGTGTGCCATTGAAAGAAACGGGTATTAAAGGCGAGTATGTTTGCGGTATCCGTTACCGCGCATGGCAACCACCTTCTGCATTGCATCCAACAATTGGTGTAGATACGCCGCTTGTTTTTGATATTGTTGACACATGGAACAGCCGCAGTATTGGTGGTTGCACGTATCATGTAGCGCACCCCGGTGGCAGAAGTTACGATACATTCTCCATCAATGCTTATGAAGCTGAAAGCCGCCGTATCAGCCGCTTCTGGGATCATGGACATACGCAGGAAACCATACAGGCAAGGCCAACTTTTTCTGTTACTGCGCATTATATTGCACAAGACCGTCAACCATATTTTACCGATGCTCCCCCAATTGAAATCAATAAAGAATATCCATACACTTTAGATATGCGGCAATCGTGGGCTAAGAAAAAGAAATAACATTTTTTTGATACCAGCTTTGGTATTTCATGGCATCGGCTGTTGTGTCACTCACTTGTACGTTCGGATTAAGAATGGGCTTTTACCTATGCGTAGATTGAGGCGAATCATTGTTGTTGTGACCAACAATGGCGGGAAGCTAATTACATTACTGCTCTACAATTAAAAAATTATCAAGAAAGAGTTCGCTATAATCCCAAAAACCTTTTGGTTGCTTTATACACTTGCAATTATTTACTTTAGTTACAACAGTTTCATTATCGGGTTTAAGATTACCAATTATCATATAACTATAATTACTTTCTGTTATAAAACTGTTACCGATCTTTTGCCAAACTTTATTATCAATATTTTTTAAAGAAAAATCAACATGCATTCCTTTGTACAGTTTTTCTTCCAAAAACAATTTTATATCTTTTTCCTGCTCTATAAATAAAACCTGTAATGAATCTATTCTATAATTAGTAAATTGATGATACTTTGCATCATAACTAATCTTATAGCTTATGCCCTTTTGTAATAAAGTATCAAGCTTAATTATAAAAAGCTCTCTTGCAGAATACACACTTTTGCGATAAAGTGTTATTCCTATATAAAGCCCATGCTTTATATTGTCAGGTTCAGGAAAGATATTTTCTGAATAATATTTATAATATGGAGTATCTAACCGGCTTGAATATATACCTATAGGGTCTTTCTTTTTTGGAGTATACGTGTCAATGTAATAATTATTTTGTATTTGGTTGACAAAAGCTCCTTTTGCGGTTGTATCAAAATTGAGGTTTAAGTTGATAGCTTTTTGACAAAAACCCAATAAAGTGACTAACTGCAATAATAAACTGATGATTATTCTATAAATAAATCTCATAATATTTTTTTAAAAACACTCGATTATTTTTAACTTTTAAATGAACTTTAAGAATTGTTGAATTAGTGACAGTAATTTCACTAAATACTCCACCACCTTTTAGTTTTCTTATTTCTTCGTTCTTTAAACCTGTATCATACTTAATATTGAAAAGATTCTCCCGTTGTTCCAGATCTTTCAAAGAGTGATCTGAAACTTGAGATAAACACCATCCTGCGAAACGAGTTGCTACCGTAATGTACAATTATAATACGTGAATCTACGCTTAGGTAAAGCTCAATCAACAATCCGAACGCACAAGTGTGCGACACAACGAATGCTTAATCATTGTACTTCAGCCTGGCTCAAAATAATCTACTTTTAGTTTTTAATGTGTATAAAATTCATCTGGCAAACCATTTGCAACCTTAATACTATATGAAACTTTTTAAATGCACTAACTGCAGCCATCCTGTTTACTTTGAAAATACTTATTGCGTAAGATGTAATGCATCATTGGGTTTTGTGGCTGAAACGCTGCAACCCGTAGCGCTGAATGTAGAAAATAATGCACGCTGGAGTATTACCGAAAATTTGAAGAAGGTATTTTATAAATATTGCAGCAATCATCAATATGGCGTTTGTAACTGGGTAGTTGCTGCAGAAAGTAAATCTTCTTTTTGCAAAGCCTGCGAACTGAACAGAACAATTCCTAATTTAAGTAAACCGGAATTTGTTGATCGGTGGCGACAAATAGAAAATGCCAAACACCGGTTGGTTTATCAACTGCTGCGCATGAAACTGCCATTGATAAATAAACTGCAGAATGAACAAACTGGCCTTGTATTAGATTTTATGGCAGATGAAACAACAGATGATAAAGAAAGAATTCTTACCGGTCATGATAATGGTGTGATCACAATAAACATAGCCGAAGCAGATGATATAGAAAGAGAAATGGCCCGCAAACAAATGGATGAAGTGTACAGAACATTGCTGGGGCATTTTCGCCACGAGATAGGGCATTATTACTGGGACAGGTTAATTGCCAACACAAATAACCTTGCAGGGTTTCGTAATCTTTTTGGTGATGATACAGTTGATTATGCGGAGGCTTTAAAAAAATATTATAGCGAAGGAGCCCCATTAAACTGGAACCAAAATTATATAAGCGCTTATGCAACCATGCATCCCTGGGAAGACTGGGCCGAAACATGGGCGCATTACCTGCATATTATCGACACACTGGAAACAGCTTATTCATTTGGTATGAGTGTTCATCCGCTGGTTGCAGAAACAAAAAGACTGCATGCCGAAATAAAAAAAGATCCTTACGATATTGAAGATTTTGAAGCCATTATGGAGTTGTGGTTTCCGCTCACTTTTGCTATGAACAGTTTAAACAGGAGTATGGGTTTAAGAGATATTTATCCATTTGTAATAACGCCTGTTGTAAAAGAAAAAATGAAGTTTATACATGAGGTTGTAATCAATACTTCGCTTACTGCTGAATAATGATTTAAACGTACAAGAGTGCGACGCAACGGATGCTTCATTATTGACAAATAGCCGGGCCCATAATTACTCACAAAATTCTTCTTACATCAACGGAAACACGCAATTGGTGCGGGCCGCTGCTGAGTATAACGCCTTTCAGCGGGGTAACATCTGCATAATCCCTGCCCCAGCCAATGGTGATATGCTGTTCGCCCGGCATCATGTTATTGGTAGGGTCAAAATCTATCCAGCCGGTATTGGGAATAAATATGGAAAACCATGCATGGGAGGCATCTACGCCCACTAATTTTTCTTTACCTTCGGGAGCAAGTGTTTCTAAATAACCGCTTACATATCTTACGGGCAAGCCCATGGAACGTATGCATGCAATGGCAAAATGGGCAAAGTCCTGGCAAACGCCTTTACGTTCTTTTATCACTATATCAAGCGGTGTTGCCACGGTTGTAAAACCGGGTTTAAATTCAAAGTCTTTACAGATGCGCTGCATTAGTTCTGCTGAAGCATAAAACAGCGAACGGCGCGGGGTGAATGACTGTTGGGCATAGCGCAGGATTTCTTCTGTTGATTTTGTAATAGCTGTTTCAGTAATGTATTGCCTTGCGTCAAAATTATCATCACCTGGCTCCAGTACCTGTAATTTAATTTCTTCCCAGGGCGTGGTTTGATAAAAGTTAAGCATAGAGCCCGCTGTAATTCTTTTTTCTATTTGTGAAACCACCGTAACCTTAAGATGTTTATGCTGCTGCTGTATGGCAAAGTACATTACATTATTGCCGAAAAAATCTTTGTATTCGCAGATTATATCTGGCTGCGGTGTAATTTTTACTACGGTTTTCTTGCACAACTGATCTTCGGTATTGCGCAGGATGAGCCTGGTTACATTATGACAAAGGCTTACTGACTGATGGTATTCATATTCTGTTGTATGTGTAATTTGATATTGCATAATTAAAGGTTACCTGACCTGAATAATTGTTGTTGCGTTTGTGCATGTTTAAAATAAGTTGTGGATACTGCATTGGAAATATTCAGCAGCAAGCCGTTCATCTTAGTAAGAAATTCATCCAGTTTTTTATAGCGGTGCGAATGCCTGTCAATAATCGAAAGCCCGTCTTTATCAGCCAGTTTAATCATGGTAAAAGCTTCCAGTGCGTACCTTTCATGTGCTGCAAGCGAATGGCTGGCATTGATCTTTGGTAAGCCTGATAAATAAGCTTTTAATCTTTCTACCTGGTAAACCAGTGATCTTGGATTGTGGGGATCGAGCAGCAGCAGATCGAGCACTAAAGGCATTTGCAAATGTGCACGGTATTTGAACCGGTAGTTCACCAGGCTTTCATTGCTTTTTAAAACGGCTTCCTGTAAAATATATTCAACCTGATCTTCCCGTTTATTTACCAGTGTTGAGCGCAGCATCGAAATGATTAAGAGGCTCTGTTCTATTTTACGGCCTGCATCTAAAAGGTTCCAGCCCTGTTCACGCGAAATACTTTCCCTGTTTAAACTTACAAAAGCCATCATGGAAGTAATGAGGCTATCCACAGCATTGAGCATTTTATAATGACCTTTATGATTTACAGCAGAAGCGTTTTGCCAGGTTTCTTCCATTTCGCGTAATACACGCCATGTATCTGTTGACCAGTGATCCCTTACGGCATGCACGGCCCTGTAAAAGGATGCGATATTATTGCTTAAACTTCCTGAACGGTTAACAGTAAATAAAATATCGCCAAGTTCTTTCCAGGGTTCCAGCATTTTCTTTTCACTGCCTGTACCTGTAAAACCGGGATAAGTATGTGTGTGTAAAGTAAGCGATCTTAAGAGGCATTGCTTTAAGTTAAGGTCATCATCAATAAACGCTTTATTGGCTTCTTCTACAAACTGCATTACTGTACGCTGAAACCTGGCATTGCCCAATACACGTTCTGTATAACGGCCCACCCAGAATAAATTTTCGGCGGTGCGGCTTGGTATAATATCACTCTTGGAAGCATGCGACTGAACATGCACATACTCCTGTTCTTTTTTTATACTGAGTGTGCTGCTTTCATCACCGGAAAGTATCCAGGTATCTTTACTAAAACCGCCAAGCTGATTGGAGATTACCATATTGTTTTTATCAAGCGATGTTCTGGTAAGTCCACCCTGCATAGCGGTGTAATTACCGTTATCACTTATAGCAAAGCTTCTGAATAAAGCATGGCAGGGTTCAAGTTTTCCATTGACCATTGCAGGCGTTGGAGAGAAATCTACTTTCTCCTGGCCAACATACAAATGAGGTTGCGCTTTGATCTTTTGTTTTAAGTCAGACAGCTCTGCAGAACTTAATAAAGTAGCATCGATCGAAGTCCTGTTTAATGAGTCCCTGTAAATCCTTTTGATCAACAGAGAAGGCAGGTGATCTAAAACATATTGCAGTTCTTTTGGCTGCCCGCACCACCAGGAAGCAATGGTTGAGAGTTTTAAATCCTCTGATAAAAGCCTCCTGGCAATAGCAGGGAGAAAAGGCATCAGCCCGGGGTTTTCTACCACACTGCTGCCAAGCGGGTTCGCAATACTTACATTGCCGCTTCTTACGGCCTGCAACAAACCGGGTACGCCCAATTGAGAATCTTCTTTTAATTCAAGCGGATCGCAATATACATCATCAACCCTGCGAACAATTACATCTACCTTTTCAAGGCCGCCCAATGTTTTTAACCATACATGATTGTCTTTTACCATCAGGTCATCACCCTGTACCAATGTAAAGCCAAGATGCGATGAAAGAAAAGAATGTTCGAAATAAGTTTCATTGCTTGGGCCGGGTGTAAGTATTACTATGCGTGGCTGTTCTTTTTGCTGTGGTGACATTTCAATTAATGCATTGCGCATGGCATTATAGTAAGGCGATAGCCTTCTTACTTTTAAACCATTGAAAAGTTCGGGAACAATGCGGGCCATGGCCAGGCGGTTTTCAAGAGAATAGCCGGAGCCGGATGGTGCCTGTGTTCTGTCGTTGAGCACCCATATTTTTCCGTTATTGTTTTTTGCTATATCTGCCGCATAAATAACCAGGTTATGTTTGCCTGGAAGCTTAATACCGCAGCATTCGCGCAGAAAACCCCGATGGTTATAAATAATTTCCATCGGCAGGATACCTTCTTTAATGAGCTGCTGTTCGCCGTAAATATCTTTCAAAATAAGGTCAAACAAATTAGCGCGTTGTATTAAACCTGCTTCAATAAGTATCCACTCTTCTTTGCTTATAAGGAAAGGAACAACATCAAGATTCCAGGGACGGTTGAGCCCTGATGGATCGCCGTAAATATTGTAAGTAACACCATTCTCTTTTAAAAACCGCATCATATCCTGACTGCGGTTCATGATCTCTTCGTTGCCTAAATTAGAAAAAGAAGTAAAATAAGTTTTCCAGTTTTGCTGAAGGCCGGGATTGGATCCAAACAGGTCATCATAAGAATATTGGATATTAAAATATCCGTTTAAAAAAGGTACTTCATTATTTTGAGAACTCATGTATAGTTTTTAGCAGACCATTTAAAATTATGAGATTAAAAATAGTGAATATAATTGAACCATTGTGCTGCTGTATGCACAAGTTGGGTTTAAAAAATGTTTAAATACCCGCTTCGGTAAAAGCTGAATTATGTTCCCGCCGTACAAGAGTGCGACGCAAGAAAAGCTAAATAGAATTACTTGTGCCAGGCCCAAAAGAAAGTAAATCCTGTGTTATTTCAAATCAATTTTTTTGCCTGTTTTTGCTGCGAGAAAAATAGCATCAATGATCTTTAAATCTTTCAGCGCTTCTTCGCCATCTACGGGAACAATGGGTTTATTTCCCTGCAAAATAATGCCGGCCATTTCATCCATCTGCACTGTTTGATGCGTAACATGCGGGTAATTTAATTCGCCATTATTTGTGCGACCTTCAATGGGGCCGTAACCGGTAGCGGGCATTAATTCTGCAAACCCATTTTCTGCATTTACAAAAAAACGGTCGAGGTTATTCATACTGTACGTTGACAGGCAGGAAGCCACAGCGCCGCCGGGAAAACCAAGTTGAAACTGAATGGTTTCATCAATACCTTCTTTAAATTTTTCGTGGTTGTTTTTGGTTTCCTGTGCCGTAACCCAAACAGGCTCTTCGCCAATCATGTAACGCGAACCATTGATGGAGTAAATGCCGATGTCCATCATAGAGCCGCCGCCGGAAAGTTTTTTATTTAAGCGCCATTGAGTTGGGTCGCCAATAACAAAGCCGCTAAGGCCCTGGAAAAAAAGCACTTTACCAAGTTCACCGCTTTTGCGCATGCGGATGATCTCTAAAGTTTTTGGTTCAAAGTGCATCCTGTAGCCTACCAGTAATTTTACATTGGCGGCTTTGCAGGCGTCGATCATATCCTGGCCTTCCTTTGCATTTACGGCCATTGGCTTTTCGCATATTGCATGCTTGCCTGCTTTTGCAACACCCATTACATGTTCGCGGTGCAGGCCATTGGGTGTAATAACATACACCGCATCTATATCAGGATTGTTTTTAATGTTGCCGAAATTGCTGTAGTTATAGCAATTGCCAGCCGGAATATTATACTTGCTTTGCCATGCGGTTATTTTAGAAGGCGTGCCGCTGATTACTCCAACCAGTTTTGCTTTAGTGCAGGTTTGCATAGCATCTGCAACACGGGTAGCATAACTGCCCAGCCCCATGATGGCTACACGCAGCACAGGACCATTGTAACTGTTGTTGAAAATATCTTTTGCATTGCTGTAACGCGGCAGGTTCAATGCAATAACAGAACCCGTAATTTTTTGTAAAAAATCGCGACGTGAATCCATAGCAGAAAGCTTTGTTTTGGAATTAAAAATTTTGTTTCAGTGCTTATTGTATAATACCGGCAAATTATTTCATGGTATCATCGTTGCGTCGCAATCACTTCATCTGCAAATCAATGGGCATCTTCAGCATCACTGTACTGTTATGTTTAAAAATGCAAACAACTTTTTCTGCCTACGGTATAACATTATAAAAATAAACATCAATCGACGAACTGCAATGTACAAAAGGGGAATTGATGGAGTTGCTTTATTATCAGCCTGTGGGTAATTAAGCATATTACTCCCGGGCGGAGATATTCTAATGGTAAAAAATGGTGAGAAAGTTTCTTACAGAGCAATGCAATGCAATGCTCTTATACCGTCATTGAAAACAGTTCTGTTTGTGGCGCTTTTCGTTTAAGGCGCAGATCAAAAGCCATGCAGATATTGCGCACAAAAGGCCTTCCTTTTTCTGTAATGCGGAGGCCTTTTTCTTTTATGATGAGCAGGCCATCATTTTTCATTTCTTCCAGTTGGTCCAGCACATCCGGCAACTCAGGAAAATATAAATTCTGCAAATCCCAGCTCGTGCCAAAGCTGCACATGATATTGAGTATATGCCTGCGGATGATTAAATCTTCAGTGCCCAGCAAATGGCCTTTTACAATAGGTATTTCATTCTGCTCAAGTAATGCATAATAATTTTCAATTGACTTTTCGTTTTGGGCAAAGCTATACCAGCTGTCGCTGATAGAAGAAACCCCAAGCCCAATCATTAACTGGGTTTTAGAAGAAGTATAGCCCATAAAATTGCGGTGAAGTTTACCTTTTTTAGATGCTTCGAACATTGTATCATCTTCCAGTGCAAAATGATCCATCCCTATTTCGTGATAACCATTTTTAGAGAGTAAATACTTTCCCACTTCGTATAATATGCGCTTCTCATCATCTCTGGGAACGTCTTCGTCCTTAAAACCCCTTTGGCCGTTTCCTTTAAGCCATGGTACATGCGCATAACTGTAAAATGCAAGCCTGCCGGGCTTAAGTATACTTGTTTTGGTAATGGTATCCACCACATCATCCAGGTTTTGAAAGGGGAGGCCAAAAACCAAATCATGCGATACAGAAGTATAGCCAATAGCACGGGCCCATTCAGTTACATCCTGCACTTTTTGCAAAGGCTGAAAACGGTGAATGGCTTTTTGCACTTTATCGCTGTAATCCTGCACACCAAAGCTTACTCTTCTAAATCCTGAATTATACAGTGTTTGCAAATGCGCCTGTGTTGTATTATTGGGATGCCCTTCAAAACTAAATTCGTGTAAGGCAGCTCTTTCTGCACGTTTAAAAATTCCATTGATCAGCTTATCAAGATTTTGTGGTGTAAAAAAAGTAGGTGTACCTCCACCAAGGTGTATCTCTTTAATAACCGGTTTTTCAGGAAAAAGGTTGCAGTACAGATCCCACTCTTTCAGTACGGCTGTAATGTAGGGATTTTCTACGTCGTGGCATTTTGTAATGCGTTTATGGCATCCACAAAATGTGCAGAGGCTTTCACAAAAAGGGAGATGGATATACAGGCTGATACCTTCAGTATTGTTGCTCTCTGCAAAAGATTTCAGCATGGTGCTTTGCCATGTTTCAGCATCGAAATTTAATTCGTCCCAATAGGGAACTGTAGGATAACTGGTATATCGCGGACCGGGAACATTATACTTTTGGATAAGGGAAAACGACATAAACATTCTATTTACGGTCGCAAAAGTATTTGCTTGCAAGCCAATAGAATATGATATCCGTCATGTAAAATACTGATCAAAAATGGTGATGATGATGTTTGGGCCTGGCAATTGTTGTTATGCATCATTCCTTGCTCCTGAAGCTTTGGGAGCAAGGAGCGATCAATCGAATATCAAAAGCCGGGTACAAAAGCGGTATATAAATTCATTTAAACTGCCTGCGTCAGTTTATGACGCCTTTTGATTTTTTATATATTCTTGCCTAACCATCCTTGCAGTTTTATGATCCCCTGTGTGGCTCCAGCCGGGAGCCATAAAAATGTATAGTATTTTATTTTGTATACCGGGAGCTTTTATTACATCTTTTACAAGCGCGGTTATTTCGCCAAAATAAACATCAAAAAAATTGTGTGGGTTCATTTCGCGTGTTATGCCGTATTCAGGTAGAAGATCATGTTTTTCATGCTCCAGTGTTCCAAAAATCCTGTCCCAGATATTTAGCAGGTTACAAAAATTGGTATCCATGTACAAAGGGTTTTTCGCATGATGTACACGGTGGTGTGAAGGTGTAAGTATAATCTTGTTCATAAAGCCAAGCCGTCCGTCTTTTAAAATATTTTCGCCTACATGAATAAACCCGCCCCAGGTGCCATCAATGAACATAATGAAAAATAAAAGTGGTGGGGTTACGCCAAGCAAAATGCAGATAGAAGTGCGGATAACATCAGCATAAGGACCTTCGAGGAAAAAGTGTGCATAGGTAACAGAAAGGTTCATGTTATCCAGCGCATGGTGCGTGGAGTGCAGGCACCAGAACAACCTTACTTTATGACCAAGATAATGATAAACAAAATGCGCAAGCTCCCAAACAACATAACCATATATAAGCCAGTACCAGGTAAATTCAGTTTTAATAATGGCATATTTTTCAAATAAACCTATGCAGAATGCAACGGCCGCAATTGAAATAAATGTTGATAGAATTCGGTTGAAAACGTAAATAAAAAAGATAACCTTGTAATTAGTAAACCGGAACCGCCTGTAAACAAGTGCCCTTATAATTTCAAAAATGAGTATAAAAGGAATCAATGGCGATATCGAGGAAGTAATGCCATCTAAAGTATGCAGCGAGCTGTAGTCGCCGGATTTAAACATAGTAAGCCACGCATCAATACCGAGAAAAGAGATCAATTCCTCATATAAACTTTGAAGTATTCCCATAACAGTTTTAATTGATTTAGCAAGCCGTTTGTAAATATAATAATACAGGTGATTGATTAAGTGTGGGGCCTTATATTTATCTCCCGTACTATATTCTTTTATAGGATAAATTTGTTTGCAAAATTGAAATTGAAATTATGCTGCTCAACTACGCATTAGAAAATAAACCCAGCAAAATTGATGGTAAAGGTGCATTCGCGTTACAAAAAATTGCAGCACGAAAAAAGATCGGTAACCTTGGCGGCGAAGTAATCAGTTTACGTGAAGCAAGGCGCAGGGCAAAACTTACCAAACGCGTTGCCATGGTTGAGTTTGGCGATGGCAGGGCGCTTGATGCAAGCGTAAACCCGAATGAATTACGTTACGTAAATCATTCCTGCAAACCCAACAGCTATATGCGTGTATGCCACAGCTGTGTTGAGTTTTACGCATTGCGCAATATTAAAAAAGGGGAGGAGCTTACCTGTAATTACGGCCCCACACATCACGATGGAAAATTAAAATGCCGTTGCGGTGCGCCGGGTTGTATTGGTTACTTATAAAATAAAAATATGATCATTGATACATTAGAAAATGCGCCGCATTATAATGCTTTAAGCAAAGCAATTACAAAAGCATTTGATTACCTGCACATAACAGATTTAAAAAATATTGTGCCCGGCAAATACGAAATTGATGGAGATAATTTGTTTGTAATTGTACAGGAATATGAAACACTTGATGCTGCCGGCGAGCAAATGGAAGCCCACAAAAAATACATCGATGTGCAGTACATGATCAGTGGTGCGGAGCTTGTTGGCCATGCTGTATTAAAAGATCAAACCCCTTCAAAAGCTTATGATGAAGCAGCAGATTTTATGCTGTTTTGTGAAGCTCCATTTTTCTTTACAAAATTAGAAACCGGCATGTTTATGATATTTTACCCCACCGATCTGCACATGCCTTGTATAAAAATAAATGAACCTGC
>JANXWM010000232.1 GCA_025351145.1 Chitinophagaceae bacterium | reverse complement strand
CCTTGCGCCACCTTCTCCGTCGCCGCTGAACCAGATAAAATATTCCAGTCCTGCCGCAGAAATTTCATCAAGCATGGCTGCTGCAAGCTCAGGCGAACTGCTCCTTGTTCCGCTTTCATTGGAAACAACTTTTTTACCGGTAGCCCTTTTTATATAATCAACAATTTCTTTTATCGCATTGCCGCTTATTTGCGTGGCGCTTTCATCAAGACCTGTAGAGCTGTTTACAGGCTCGTAAATATGTATGTTCACAAAGTCTAACGGCAAGGTCTTGTATGCCTCAATCAGGCTGTCTGCCTTACTTACAATCATATCTACAAACGGCATGGTGCCTGGTTTTTTTATACCATTAATCATTCCTTCTTTTATGCATCTTTTTGCAAAATCATCTGCTTCATCTTTCATTCCTCTTTTTAAATAATCCCTGTAAACAAGTAATGTAAGCTCCCTGTTTGTTAAACCCCCGTTCGTTACTTTAACGCCTTTGCTATGGGCAACTTCTATGGCTGCCTTAAGTTCGTTAATATAATCGCATACCGGCCCGCTGTGATATTGCCTTATCAATTCTTCGTTTTCTATTACAACAAGCGGTGGTTGATATTTACTCAAAATGCCGCCCAATATTCTTTTGTATTCGCCCAGGTCGGTTGGGAATGGAACAGGAATTTTATTTCCAGGTTGCCCCTGCACAACTCCCCAGTTTATATTCGGGATTACTTTAAGCCCGCTGGCTGCATATTTATCATAACCATCATCGCTCCCTTTCCAGTTCTGCATTACGATTACTTCCCTCACGTAAGAAACCCCTAATGCTTTGGCAATGCTAATTCGTTTATCTACGCCAATCCGCCCAAAAGGCAGTACCCCAAATTTGGTTTGTGCATTACCGGAAACACCTGCAGCAAGTAATAATATTAGAATAAGCTTTTTCATAATTTTATTTTAAAAACTAAACATAATTTTTATCTATTATGCTCCAAAGCAACTGGCATGCCAGTTACAGAAATAAAAAAGTTATAACTGCAATAACATTCTAAAGCAAAAAAAATGCAGCCCGGAATACCTGTAAAATTTTATGAACCAAACGGCATTGCTGCTATAAAGCTGCTCTTGCGTCGCACTCTTGTACTTTCTGATTAAATAATGAGCAAGGAGAAATCACGTTAAGATTTAACAGTACGGTACACTAATAAGGACGAAGCTGCACCTGAATTGCCGAATAGAATTATTGCAGTTGCAGTGTGCGACGCAAGGAACGCTCAATAGTAATTCCTCAGCCACGGCTACAAAAAAATACTATGCGGTTAAAACAAAAAATCCCTGCGGCCTAAATTCCACCGAAGGCTAAGCGTTATGGCCCTTGTATTTTGGGCTTCGGGCTGACTGGCAATTTTATAATTCCTTATCAACCCCGTTAAATCGACAAAAAGATTTTGTGCCAGATCATAAGATGCAACCAGCTGTATAATGGTGCAGGTAGCTTTATCGCCATCGCCAATTTTAAAGCCATAATCACGTGGCCTGGTATTATAATTTTTAAACACATTGCTGCCAAAATTTACACCTGCACTATCCAGTCCCTGAATGTAATGTATAGCCGTTGCACGCAGGTAAAGTTTATTAACGGGTTGTGCTTTTATAATGGCAACAAACTCCCGGAAGTTAGCGCCCAGCGGGTGTGCCAGTGGTTGATTGTAATGTGTGTAGTTGGCTACACTGTCAAAATGCGAATACGTATAAGGCCTTACCTGATTCATTTCTAACTGTACATCAACATTCTTGATTCCAAATGCATCTACGTATTTTAAACCGAGCTGCAGGCCATTTTTATTGGCCCACCAGCCAGTGCCTTTTATAAATTCTTTTACTTTAAGTTCGTCTAATAAAAATTGGCCGTACAACTGTACCTTACCGCCAATATTTGCTTTTCCATCGAACCCCACCATGGCGTTATCCGCACTGCCCTCGTTAGATTCTGCCGGGCGCAAAAACATAACCGGGTTGAGGTAAGCGAAATCAAAATGATCTTTACGGCCAAAAGAAACGCCTTCAAAAACACCCACGTTAAGCCATTTTGTGGCATTAATAGTAAGGTAATTCATACGTGCATATTTGCGTGGGGCAATCGAATTACCTGTAATATGGTACTGGGGATGCAATTCGAAATAAAGATTCTGGTAATCGAATTTCCAGATGCGGGTATTAATCTTAAAAAACGTTGCACTGTTAGAAAAATCACTGAGAAACAAACTTCGGTAGCCTGAACCTATTGAATTTTTATCGTAACCAAATTGCATGTCGATGAACTTTGCAACGTTCCAGCTTACTGAACCGCGGGCATCAAAATAATCAACCTTGCCATTGGTTGATGCATCTCCCCTTTTATAAAAACCTGCACCCGGCACAGCATCATATTTATTTATAAATTGTGTTACATACAGAGGATCTCTTTCCTGGTTATCGGTAAAGTAAAGATTGAAACCCACCTTTTTGCTGATCATTCCCCTTGCACTAAGGCCACGTGTATTTTGAAACAGTGTGCTGCCATTGTTCTGCTCTTTGCCTCCTGTAAAATAAACTACAGGATTTACCGCCAGAAAAAGGTCTTTATTATTTACCTCGAGCAGGTTGCTTTTGGTTTTGTACAGTGCATTCCAGACGGGCTTTTTGCTTTTATAATAATCACGTGGTTTTGTCCATTCTGAATTGTTCATTAATTCGCTTTGCAGGTTGTACTTGTCAACTTCAGTAAGGTTGGCATAGCTGCTGTTGCTTTGCAGCAGACTGTCAGCGAATTCAAGCTGCATGGCTGTTTGGCGACGTGAGTATGGCTTAACGGTGGAGAAATAGATATCCTGATTATGGGTTTTAATTTCGAGCCGGTCGAGAAAATCATAATCTTTTAACCCAGTTTGAATATAGTTGGTTTGGGCTCCTGCTAAAAATGGTAAACATAAAACAGCCAGAAGCAATAAGGAATATATAATTTGCAGGGAGTTTTTCTTAGTTAAATACATAGATAATGAATTATATTATTAAAGATACAGCTATTGTGAATGAAGGCAAGATAATGCAAGGCGATGTGATAATCAAGAATGGCAGAATTGAACAGGTAAGTACGGGAACAGAAACAAAATATGCTGTAAAAGAAATTAATGCTTCAGGTAAATATTTATTGCCGGGTGCAATAGACGACCAGGTACATTTCCGGGAGCCTGGACTTACGCATAAAGCAACTATTTATACTGAATCAAAAGCGGCGGTTGCAGGTGGTGTAACCAGTTTTATGGAAATGCCCAATACAATACCACCGGCATTTACACAGGAATTACTGGAAAATAAATATGCTATTGGCGCTGAAAATTCTTTGGCCAATTATTCATTTTTTATGGGCACTTCGAATGATAACCTGGAAGAAATAAAAAAAACCAACCAGAAGAAAAACGATGTGTGCGGTGTGAAG
>JANXWM010000207.1 GCA_025351145.1 Chitinophagaceae bacterium | reverse complement strand
TATCGCTGCTTTGGGCTTTTGCTCTTTTGAAGGTACGCATTGTACACAAGTTGTAACACAACGTAACGCAACGCCGCCGTTGCTGGGAGACTTCGGTAAAAGCTCAATATATAATCCAACAGTACAAGTGTGCGACGCAAGTAAAGCTTCATGCTTATTCTTCAGCCCGGCCCATAAAATGTATTGCAATTTCAGCATGTTCAGGAATGTGTAAATAAAAAACCCCGCAAATTTGCGGGGCTTGTTTTATATAGTAAAATGCAATTAAGTAAACACTTCTTTTACCCTTTCAAAAAACGATTTGTCGCTTTTGCCGGGTTGCGGTTTAAAGTTGGGGCTGGCATTTAATGTTTCCAGCGCTTCCTTTTCTTCGTGTGTAAGGTTCTGTGGCGTCCACACATTTACATGTATCAACTGGTCGCCTTTTGCATAGCCGTTTACATCGGGGAAACCTTTTCCTTTTAGCCTGAAAATTTTACCGCTCTGTGTACCCGGCGGAATTTTAATCTTAGCCCTGCCATCAATTGTGGGCACTTCTGCATTGGTGCCAAAAGTTGCATCGGGAAAAGAAATGTGTAATTCAAAAGCCACATTTAAACCTTCGCGCTGCAACTCTTTATGCGCTTCTTCTTCAATTAAAATAATCAGGTCGCCGGGTGCGCCGCCGCGTTCGCCTGCATTGCCTTTGCCGCTTAAACTTAACTGCATACCTTCCTGCACACCGGCTGGTATATCAACCGTTACCATCTCTTCTCCGTAAACTCTTCCCTCACCTTTGCAAGCGGTACATTTTGAGGTAATGGTAGTGCCCTCTCCGTTACAGGTAGGGCAGGTGGTAACCGTTTGCATTTGCCCTAAAAAAGTATTGGTTACTTTTCGTACCTGTCCGCTGCCACCGCAGGTACCGCATGTTTGAACACTGCCTTTATCTTTTGCACCGCTGCCACCACAGGTAGTACAGCCTACATATTTTTTTACTTTAATGGTTTTACTTACGCCCTTGGCAGCTTCTTCAAAAGTGAGTTTCAATTTTACGCGGAGGTTGCTGCCGCGTGTACCTCTGGACCGGCTTGCACCGCCGCCGCCTCTTCTGCCACCACCGCCAAAGAAATTACCAAAAACATCATCACCAAAAATGTCGCCAAACTGGCTAAAGATATCTTCCATATTTCCGCTGCCGGGATGGAAACCACCGCCACCACTGGTTCCAGGCCCAAATGCCTGATGACCAAAGCGGTCGTACTTGGCGCGTTTATCTGCATCGCTTAAAACTTCATAAGCCTCCGCTGCTTCTTTAAATTTGTCTTCGGCAGATTTATCGCCGGGATTACGGTCGGGGTGAAACTGCATGGCCACTTTGCGGTAAGCCTTTTTTATTTCATCTGGGGTAGATGTTTTGCTTACACCTAAAATTTCGTAGTAATCTCTTTTTGCCATAATTCAGCTTTACACTTTTGCTATGCGTACAGGCGCAAATGCTCATAAACAAACCGGCCTGCAGCAAACGGCTTGAAGCAAAGAATATTCTAATTACCTACAACCACTTTTGCAAAACGGATGATCTTAGCGTTAAGGTAATAACCTTTTGTAACCTCATCCAGTACTTTTCCTTTAAGGTCTTTCGATGGTGCAGGAATTTCGGTAATGGCTTCGTGTTTTTCTACATCAAAGTTTGTTTTTACACTTTCCATGGCCTTTAATCCCCTTGACTGAAGGGTATTGCGTAGTTTATTAAAAATAAGCTGTATACCTTCTTTAACCAGTTTAATATCGTCTGAATTTTGCATTTGTTTTTCTGCACGGTCGCAATCGTCGAGTACATCGAGCAAGGGAATAATTACATCTTTGCCTGCTGTTTGCATCAATTCAATTCTTTCTTTGGCAGTACGACGGCGAAAATTGTCGAACTCAGCATAAAGGCGAATGTATTTATCTTTCTGTTCGCTCAGTTCTGCCTGTAGTTTTTCGAAAGCGCTTTCGTTTTCAACCGGCTCGTTCAAATGCGTTGTACCTGCTGCACTTTCGTCAGCATTAATTGAATATTCAGCCGTTTCAACAGTATTGTCCTGTTCCTGGTCCTGTATTTCTTTATCTTTCATAGTATTTAATTGATTCCTTAAGCGGGCAAAAAATTTGCCACGCAAAGTAAAAGGAAAAATTGGCAGATGTTTATTTTGATATTTTGGTTGGGTTAAAAGCGTAATTTTTATTTTGAACCGCGCTAAAGGAATGCTATTGATCGTCCCTTGCGTCGCACACTTGTACGTTCGGAACATTTTTGAGCACTCAGCAATCAGGTTTCAGCAGTCAGCAAATACAGCATGCGCATTGCTTCCTGATAGCTGACCGCTGAATGCTGATAGCTTTTCAACTGTACAATTACCCACGAACTACAGTACACAGTGTCGCATGAAGGTGATGCCACCGAATACACAGAAACACAGAGAAAATTTTCAGTGTTTCTGTGCCCTCTGTGGCAAGCTCCACAGAATTACCTTCAGAGGAAGTGTGCGACGCAACTGCCGGTGCTATGAAAAACTTCTGCCGGGCCTAAAAAAATTCTTTTCCGGTTACAAAGTATTGCCATATACATTGTTTACTTTTCATTTCCATTATTGCAGTTAACCCGTTTAACAGAAAATACTGTAAACAAAAAATAATCTAAAAGAATACAATGCAATCAACAATCAATTCGAAAGAAGTGCCTGCAGCCGTGGCAGGCCTTGGTTTAATGGGCTGCAGTATAACTACCTGTTTACTTATGGCGGGCCATAAAGTAATTGCGGTTGCACCTGTTGAAATTGATTTGCTGCATGCAGAAAAAAGGATCCACGCTCATCTGTTGCGTTCGCAGCAGGAGGGATTGATTAATCATCCACCCGAATATTATTTTAAGAATCTTCTTATAACACAGGATTATGAAGCGTTGAAAGATTGTATGCTTGTTATTGAGTGCACATTAGAAAGTATGGAGATAAAAAAATCAGTGTTCCAGAAAATTGAAGCAGTGATCAGCAGCGACGCCATACTTACCAGCAACACTTCTGCAATACCCATCAGCGACCTGCAAAAGCACACGCAATACCCTCATCGTTTCTTAGGCCTGCACTGGGCCGAACCTTCGCACACTACAAGGTTTTTAGAAATCATTTGCGGAGAATTGAGCGATGTAAAAAAGGGGGAATGGCTCTACGATCTTTCGCACAACTGGGGCAAAGAACCAACACTGGTGCGCAAAGACATACGTGGGTTTATTACCAACCGTTTAATGTATGCCATGTACCGCGAAGCCTGTAGCCTTGTAGAAAATGGCTATGCAACTGTTGAAGATGTAGACCGTGCATGCCGCAACAATGCCGGTTACTGGATGACGCTTGTTGGCGTGTTCCGCTGGATGGACCTTACCGGCGTTGCGGCTTACCATACCGTAATGAAAGACCTGCTGCCCACGCTCTGCAACAGTCCCGAAATTCCCAAACTAATTGATGATATTGTAAAGGCTGGCGGTAAGGGCGTTGCCAATGAAAAAGGCTTTTATGATTACACACCAGAAGAGGCAAAACTTTGGGAAGAAACTTTTACAGAATTCAGTTACGAAATACGAAGGCTTGCATTAAAATATCCCGCCGATGTGGTAAAGAAAAAAATGCTGCAAAAATCTTCTGATGAATAAAATTATTTTGGGCCAGGCAAAAGTTTTACATAGCATCGCCTGTTGCGTCGCACACTTGTACATTCGGAACTTTTAGGGGCAATTGCGGATTGCTCTTCGCCTTGTTGCCTTCCTTGATTCAGTACAAGAGTGCGACGCAACCAAAGCTTCATAGCTCTTCAATTGCATGGCTACAAAATTTCTTATTTGTACCTTCAATGTTCATCATTCATAAAAACAAACTGTAGCATTGCACCTGCCAAATTATCTCCTGTGTTTAATAACCATACTGCTTGCCACAAATATTGTGGCTGCGCAAAGCGGCTGTGAAGTTCGTGGCGTATTGGGGCAAACACCGGCAAGCGCAATACCTGTTTGCGGCACCAGCGTATTTATACAGGATTCTGTACCGGCTTGCGAAAATGCTCCCTTGCCTGCACCCGGTTGCCGATTGATCGGGGTAGGTGATTATAAAGATTTAAACCCATTCTGGTATACGTTTACCTGTTACAGTTCCGGCGACCTTGGTTTTATTATTGACCCGAAAAATGCGGATGATAATTACGACTGGCAGTTCTACGATATAACGGGCCATGGTGCATCAGAAATTTATTCAGATGGAGCATTGGTGCGTGAAGCTAACTGGAGCGGCAGCCCGGGCTTAACAGGGGCATCTTCCAGCGGCCAGAACAGCAGGGAATGTGCTTCTGCACCGGGAGATAATGAAACTACTTTCAGTAAAATGCCAAACCTTATTGAAGGCCATACTTATCTCTTGCTCATTAGTCATCGCGATGGCGCAGCAGGCGATGGGTATAAGCTTTCGTTTAAAGGTGGTTCTGCAAGCATCACGAATCCTAAAACACCGGGATTTGTTACGGCAAATGCAAACTGCGATGGTACACAAATCAAACTGAAGCTTACTAAAAAAATGAACTGTTCCACTATCGCTCTCGATGGTACAGATTTTAAAATTGAAGGTTTTGATAATGTCATTAATTCTGCGGTTGGTGTTGGCTGCACCAATGCGTTTAATACGGACTCCGTGATCATTAATTTAAACAGTGCACTAGCTCCGGGGAATTATACACTTACTGCTAAAAGCGGCAGTGACAACAACACACTTTTAGATAACTGCGGCAATGAGCTTGCTGCCGGAGTGACTGCAAACTTTACCGTGCTCAGCAAATTGCCTGTAGCGCTCGATAGCATAACATCTCCATCCTGCGCTCCCACATTATTGCAGCTTGTCTTTCAAAAAAATATAAGCTGCGGTTCGGTTGCTGCAGACGGCAGTGATTTTAAAATTACGGGTCCTTATCCCGTAACCGTTGTATCAGCAAAAGGCAGTTGCAGTAACGGTCTTAGCGGTAGTATAGAGCTCCAGCTTGCAGAACCAATCGTGCATGAAGGAACATACATTGTAACACTTTTATCAGGTTCTGATGGTAACTCCATAACTGACGAATGCAGCCTTGAAACACCTGCGGG
>JANXWM010000201.1 GCA_025351145.1 Chitinophagaceae bacterium | reverse complement strand
ATTTTCAAAGCTTCGGCATAATAGGCACCCGCATGCTGCAGGTGGCTGCTCAACGTTTTTAAACGTTCGGGAAGCGGCGCATAATTTTTATTGATGATCTCGTAGCATTCGCCGCCAAGGTTATAACCCGAAGGATCCCATTCCTGTATTTTAAAAGTATCGGTGTACCAGATTGAACTGTTTAACTGGTTCTCGAGAATGTGGTAATCAATTTTATTGTTGGGAGAAAGTTCATCAAAAGGAAAAGCTTTGAGTGAATCAAGATAATTTTTTGCAAACCTTGTATCGCCTGCAAATGCAGTGCTGTCGGGTATTTTAAGTTCATCGTAATATTTGCCGTAACCGGAGTAAATGGCATAAGACGGATTTTGTTTCCAGTATGCATCAATGAAACGGTTTTCAAATTGGGTGAAAGAACTGTCGGCATTTGTTACTGCAGCAGCTGGTTCTTTTGCATTTGTACACGAAACAGCAAAAACAATTATGGCAATTAATAAGCTGGCAGAATATTTCATAAAGCTGGTTTTGTACTTCAAAGATTCTTAATTAAACTGAATGTATGGATGTATTTTTTGGCTGTTTCTGCTGAATTATATTCCGAATGTACAAGTGAGTGACACAAGGGACGATGAGGCTTATTCTTAAGCCGGTAACAAAATTTCTCTCTTATCTTTATTGTCCGCAACAATTCAATGACATGAAAAAAAATACCTTACTCGTTATCGCCTTTTCTCTGATGAATGTATTCGCATTTGCACAAAAAGATTTTGATAAACATCCCAACACGTCGGGCAAAGGCTGGAGCAATCTTTTTAACGATAGCATTACCAATGCAATTTATCCGCCGGGTGTATGGAGTATTACAGATGGCGTGATGACGGCCACAAAAGATGAAGCCATCTGGAGCAAAAACGAGTACGACGATTTTATACTCGACCTTGAATTTAAAAATGCACCCGGCACTAACAGCGGTGTAATTGTGCATGCTACTGAAACAAAAGAGTGGATACCACATTCTGTGGAAATACAAATTGCAGATGACTATTCAGAAGAATGGTCGAAAGCCGCACCAGACTGGCAATGCGCCGCTGTGTTTGGCCACCAGCCAGCCAGCAAACGCACGGTAAAACCGGCAGGCGAATGGAACCATTATACCATTACCTGCAAAGGCAAAAAAATATGGATTGTACTAAACGGCGAACTGGTGAATGAGTGCGATATGAGCCAGTTTACTTCGGCAAAAACAAATCCAGACGGTACAGAAGTTCCTTCATGGCTTCCAAACCCGATGGCAGCGCTGCCGCTGCATGGCCGCATCGGTTTCCAGGGCAAGCATGCAGGTGCGCCCATTTATTTCAGGAACATTAAAATAAAAGAAATAAAATAAAATTTCTGGACCCAACTTTAGTTTTTTATAGCGGCCCAGTTGCGTCGCTCTCTTGTACTTTCGGAATATAAATGATCAATGAAAATATTGCCCTGTTCTTAAATTTACAGCAAATATTTATTTCATCTTTACAAGCATATATGTTACCGCTTACTGTTACACTTATACAAACAAAACTTCACTGGGAAGATAAGCAGGCCAACCTTGCCATGCTGGAAGAAAAGATCATGCATCTTGCTGAAAAAACAGAGATCGCAATTCTGCCCGAAATGTTCAGTACCGGCTTTAGCATGAAACCTGCAGAGCTTGCTGAAACAATGGATGGCGTTACGTTTCAGTGGATGCAGCGAATCGCAAAAGAAAAAAGGATTATCCTTACCGGAAGCATTATCATCAACGATAACGGCAACTATTTTAACCGCTTGATTTGGATGTTGCCAAACGGGGAATTTGGCTATTACGATAAACGCCATTTATTTGCCTTCGCCAACGAACACGAAAATTATACAGCAGGCAGCAAGCGGATGATCGCATCAGTAAAAGGCTGGAAAATAAACCTGCAGGTTTGTTACGACCTGCGCTTTCCTGTATGGGCAAGGCAGCAATCGCAGGAAAGCCCTGAATATGATTTACTCATGTATGTTGCCAATTGGCCTGAGCGCCGCAACCATGCATGGAAAACTTTATTGCAGGCAAGGGCAATAGAAAATCAATGTTATGTTATTGGCGTAAACCGTGTAGGCGATGATGGCAATAATATTTATCACAGCGGCGACAGTATGGTGGTTAATGCGCTTGGCGAAACATTGTATCATAAAGCACATGATGAAGATGTGTTCACCATCACTTTGCAAAAAGATAGTTTAGACGAAATAAGAAATAAGCTGCCTTTTCTAAAAGATGCAGACGATTTTATAATTACCAACGAATAATAAATGATATACAAAGCTGCGAAAGTTTTTACTGGTTATGAGATGCTCCACAATCATGCAGTTGCAGTAAGTAATGGAGTAATTGAAAGCGTATTTCCTGCTGCTGAATTAAGCAACACAATGGATGTTACAGATCTTGGCGATGTAATGATCGCACCCGCTTATATCGATATTCAGTTGTATGGTGCACATGGAAGACTGCTGGCTGTTTATCCCGATGCCGCAACCGTGAAAGCAATAGTACATTATTGCACAGCAGGTGGCGCAACACATTGCATACCCACTGTTGCAACGAACACTTACGAAACAATATTTCAATGCATCGATGCTGTAAAATCTTACTGGCAGCAAGGCGGCAAAGGCGCACTGGGACTGCATGTGGAAGGCCCCTGGATCAATCCTTCAAAGCGTGGCGCACACAGGGAAGAATGGATATTCTCACCAACTGTTGAGCAGGCAAAAGAATTATTAGAGTATGGCAAAGATGTAATTAAGATCATCACCATTGCACCCGAATGTTGCTCGCAGGAAGTAATCAATTTAATTCAATCTTACAATATTGTTGTGTCTGCCGGGCATACCAACGCAACATACGAACAGGCAACTGATGCTTTTGATAAAGGCATACACACTGCCACGCATTTGTACAATGCCATGAGTGGGTTGCAACACCGTGCACCGGGAATGGTAGGTGCCATCTTTAATCACAGCGCTGTTCGTTGCAGCCTTGTTCCCGATGGTCACCATGTTGATTTTGCTGCCATACGCATTGCCAAAAAAATTATGGGCGAAAGATTATTTGCCATTACCGATGCTGTTACCGAAACAACCGAAGGTTATTATAAACACACGCTTGAAACGGATAAATATACTTCCAACGGCATACTCAGCGGCTCTGCGCTTACCATGCATAAATGCTTTACAAACTTCGTGCGGCATTGCGGTATTGATACTGAAGAAGCACTGCGCATGTGCAGCCTGTATCCCGCCATAGTAATGCATTTAGAGCAAGAGCTTGGTGCAATAAAAGAAAATCACAAAGCAGATTTTGTAGTAATAAACAACGATTTTGAATTGGTAAAAGTAATTGTTTCTTAAGCATTTTTTTTGAGCCGGGCTGAAGTAATTCTATAGATCGTCCCTTGCGTCGCACTCTTGTACTGTATGAATAAAATTGAGCTGCTGCATGTTGCCCAATAAAGTTCAGAACGCACAAGTGAGTGACACAAGCGGCGATGATAGCAGCAATACAGTTTGTAAACAAAAGTTTAAATCAATAGCCAATAACCATTTTTAATTTTCCCCATAACTCATTATCAAAACTTGACAGAGCGAGTTGCACGTTTCCCGCCGATTCGCCCATGCGTATAACTACCAATTTTTGCGAAGGAACCACATATATTTTTTGATCGTTCTTGCCAAGCGCAGCAAACATTTCAGCAGGTGCATTGGGTGTAAGCATTCCCGAAAAAACAAATTGCAATGTTGGTAACATGTAGCTTGCTTTTCCATTGAGCCAGGTTAAATAACCATAAGATGGATTAAGGTTTTGCGATGTATTGGTTTGCGCATTAAAATAATTGCTGTCGCTTAAAATTGCAGTTTGATTCCATTTGCCTTTATTTAAAAGCAGCAAGCCAAACCTTGCCATACTGCGGGCATTGCTGTAATAAACATTGTTGTAACCCGAAGGCAGCCAGAGGCCATTCATACCAATTGGGTTTCTTATTTTTTGCTGAAAATAATCATTGAATGTGGTGCCGCTTGCAGCTTCTACTACTTTATCAAGCACCGTGTAAGGTGCATTATGATATGCCCAACGTGTGCCTGCATCGGCTTTGTAGACAAGGCATTCCGGGGAAGTACAATCGTTATCGGGTGTCACAGCGTCATCGAGCCCGGTGGTCATGGTAAGCTGGTTGCGGATAGTAATAAGATCTTCTTTTTGCTGAGGCAATGATGTCCAGCCGGTGCCAAGATATTTTGATGATTTATCGCTGATATTTAATAAGCCTTCCTGCTGTTCAATACCCACCAGCATGGCCGTGATGGTTTTGCCTGCAGATGCCCAGTACCAGAGACTGTCTGCCGTAAAACTGCCAAAATATTTTTCTGTAACAATCCTGCCTTTTTTAAGAATGATAAACGCCTTTGTATTTTTTTGCTGCAGATAAGTATACACATCGTTGAGGGCAGTTTCATTCCAGCCAAGCGAAGCAGGTGTGGTTGTCTGCCACTCAGTACCGGCAACTGGCGGAAAGTAAAGCCCGGTATCTGTTACAGGCGGCACTGGTGTTGAATTGGAAACACTTTTTTTGCAGGATAAAGAAAATAAAATAACGAGGCTAAAGAATAGAAAACAATATTTCATAAAAATAATTTCAGCATTTAAGACGGTTGTTGAATCATCCGGTTTATGTAACGGAAAAAACAGGATTGAAATTTTATGCGTAATATTTAAAAAATCTCATCGGGGTAAAAATACCCGTGATTACAGAATATGCACCACAACATTATAATTAAGGTTTAATTTTATGGTATGTATAAATGGCGGTAATTTTTTATGTATTTAATATCATTTTGCCCTTTAATCATCTTGGTACGATATTATATCTATTGTTTCTGTAACCAAAAATATTGTTATGCCAAACCATAAGACAAAGCAGGATGCCGAAAAAGAAAACCACTTTACGGATGCGCAAACAGTAAGGAGGATACATGAACATCTGATGAATGAGCATGACCGCATTTCTGAAGCCGATATTAAAAACGTGAAAACAGATTACCGCGACAGGAAAGAAAACGGCAGCGAAAATATAAGCCTTCCGGAATTTGATGAGGTTATGACAGATGAAACAAAGGATGATAATATGTCTATAAAAGACAACTCCGACCCTGATATAGAAACTACCTGGAAAATACTTAGCTCCTGAATTTCAGAGTGCAAAGCCTGCATAAAGCAATATCCGCTATTCATCGGGTTTAATCATTATATATGCCTTTACCTAAAAATCATTTCTTTCAAAGCAATCCCGGCTTTTGAATAACTCGCTTCAATCTTCGCTTCGGTAAAAGCTCAATAAATAATCCGAACGTACAAGAGTGCGACGCAAGAGCAGTTTCATGCATATTTTAAAGCCCGGTACAAAAACCAAAAACTACAAACTGCAAACTCCAAACTCCGAACCTTCTATCTTTGCGGCCTTAATATTTATGGCAGCACTCACATTTCAGCTTCAGCATACCGATACCGGCAGTAAGGCAAGGGCAGGCATTATTAATACAGATCATGGCGAAATACTAACGCCTGTTTTTATGCCTGTGGGTACAGTGGGCAGTGTAAAAGCCGTTACCCAGCAACAGTTGAAAGATGAGGTTAAAGCTCAGATCATCCTTGGCAATACCTATCATTTATATCTGCGCCCGGGCATTGAAGTGCTGCAGGCAGCAGGCGGTTTGCACAAGTTCAATGGCTGGCACAAACCCATACTTACAGATAGTGGCGGTTACCAGGTTTTTTCACTCGCCGCCAACAGGAAAATAAAAGAAGAAGGTGTGGTATTTCAATCGCATATTGATGGCAGCCGCCACCTGTTTACACCAGAAAATGTAATGGATATTCAGCGAAGTATTGGTGCCGATATTGTAATGGCTTTCGATGAATGTCCGCCATACCCAAGCGAATACGGCTACGCAAAAAAAAGCATGGAGCTTACGCACCGCTGGCTCACAAGATGTTTTACCAGAATGGCCGAAACACCGGATAAATATGGGTACACGCAAAACCTTTTCCCCATTGTGCAGGGCAGTACATTTGAAGACCTCCGCAAACAGTCCTGCGAATATGTATCGTCGAAAGAAGCCGAGGGCAATGCAATAGGTGGCTTAAGTGTAGGCGAACCAGAACAAATGATGTACGATTTTACGGCATTGTGCGCAGAGAACCTGCCCGTAAATAAGCCCCGCTATTTAATGGGCGTGGGCACACCATGGAATATTTTAGAATGTATTTCGCTGGGCATAGATATGTTCGATTGTGTAATGCCCACCCGAAACGGCCGCAACGGAATGCTGTTTACCACACAGGGTGTTATCAACATCAGAAATAAGAAATGGGCAACTGATTTTTCGGCCATTGATGAAGGTCTGCCCTGCGAAACAAGCCGCTATTACAGCAAAGCCTACCTGCGCCATTTGTTTGTGGCCGGCGAAATACTGGGCCTGCAAATTGCCTCTATACAAAACCTTTCCTTTTATTTATGGCTGGTGGGCGAAGCCAGAAAACATATTATAGCCGGAGACTTTGCTTCGTGGAAACCGGGAATGGTTGAAATACTTAAACAACGTTTGTAACCGGGTTGGTTACTTATTTTTTTGAGCCGGGCAAAAGAACATAAATGAAGCGTTCCTTGCATCGCACTCTTGTACTTTCTGATTACAAGTGAGCTTTTACCTAAGCGCAGAACGAAGCGAATGTTATAACAACATTGCAACAAGTTTTACTATACTTTTGGCGGGCAATGCGCAATTAACTTACTGACTGAATGACTCAACGACTTTACTGTGAAGAAACTCGACTGGTACATACTTAAAAAATTCCTCACTACTTTCTTCTTTGCTATTTTCCTTTTCACCGTTATTGCCGTTGCCGTAGACATCAGCGAAAAAACAGACGACTTTGTGGCCTCTGGCCTTAGCGCAAAACAAATCATACTCCAATACTACATTGGTTTTGTGCCCTATATTATTGCGCTCCTTTTTCCTTTATTTGTATTTATTGCTGTTATCTTCTTCACCTCAAAAATGGCGGTGCAGAGTGAGTTGATTGCTATACTTGCCAGCGGTACCAGCTTTAACCGCATGATGCGCCCATATTGGGTTGGCGGAACCACACTTGGCTTGCTTTCTTTGGTTTCTGCAAATTATCTTGTGCCTAAGGCAAATGAAATACGCACCACCTTTGAAGCAAGGTATGTAAACGGAAATTCTACTTATAACCCGCTTTTATCCAGCAACAGAAACATTTATTTCAGAATAGATTCTTTTACTTATGCCGGCATACGCAATTACGATACTGCTTCAAAATCTGGCGGACCTTTTTTTATGCACCGCGTAAAGGATAACAAAATGGTTTATAACCTGCGTTCAGAATCTATCCGCTGGGATACGGCCAAAAAGAACTGGTTACTCTCACAGGCATTTGAACGCAATATTACAGGGCTTACAGAAAAGGTTTCGCTCACCAACCAAAAACAAATGAAGTTTAACTTCAAACCTTTCGATCTCAGTCACGATGAATATGCAAAAGACAAACTCACCACACCCGAACTCAATAATTTTATACAACTCGAATCGCTCCGCGGCTCCGAAGGGCTTAATGCTTTGCTTGTAGAAAAATACCGCAGGTTTGCTTCGCCAATAGCTGTATTAATTCTGTCTATGATTGGCGCTGTGGTTGCCTGCCGTAAAGTTCGTGGTGGCAGCGGTGCCCATATCGCCATAGGTTTTATGCTGGCTGCAGGCTTTATATTAATGGACAGATTTTCCACCATCTTCAGCACAAAAGGCACCCTGCCGCCACTTATAGCAGCATGGATACCTGATGTTGTTTTTTTATTTGTAGCCATTTACATGTACAGGCGGGCACCCAAGTAAATTATTTGTGAACTGGCCGGTATTGCTGCTACCGGCAACATTCTTTCAAATGTTTTGTTTTTCGAAAGCAACTTGTTTTATCTTTACCCACACACTTTAAAAGGTCTTGAAACGGGCGCAAAACAGCGGAGGATAGTTGCCTTAAGTTATACAGCACAAGAGTGCGACGCAAGGAACGATGAGAAAAGATGTGCAGGCCCGGTTCAAAAAAAATCCCTCAAGTGTTATACTTGTAATAGCAGTTTTTGGAAACCATCATTATCAAAATACATCGCAATGGGTATTATTAAGGAACGTTTTAAAGCTAAAGCAGATGCAGCTTCGGCGGAGATAAAGGAATTGCTGAAAGAGCATGGGAATAAAAGGATTGGTGAAGTAAACTTATCACAGGTTTACCAGGGAATGCGCGGTATTACCGGCCTTGTAACCGAAACAAGTTTATTAGATGCACAGGAGGGTATCCGTTTTCGCGGCTATACTATTCCTGAGCTTCGCGAAAAACTGCCTAAGGCAATTGATGGCAGCGAGCCACTGCCCGAAGGTTTATTTTATTTAATGCTCGTAGGCGATTTGCCGGATGAAGAAGAAGTGGGCCATGTTACCGCTACACTGCAGCGCCGCAGCCATGTGCCTAACCACGTGTTTGCTGCAATTGATGCACTGCCTTTAACGGCCCACCCCATGACCATGTTTGTTGTTGGTGTAATGGCTTTGCAAACAGAGAGCGGCTTCAGCAAACAGTACGGAGAGGGAATGAATAAAAAAGATTACTGGGAAGCGGCCTTTGATGATTCAATGATTTTAATTGCCCGCCTGCCGCGTATTGCCGCGTATATCTATCGCCGTAAATATAAATTTGGCGATCATATCCATCCCGATGGAATGCTCGACT
The DNA here is from genome assembly GCA_025351145.1 of Chitinophagaceae bacterium. Lineage (GTDB taxonomy): Bacteria > Bacteroidota > Bacteroidia > Chitinophagales > Chitinophagaceae > Limnovirga. The sequence goes on along the minus strand of JANXWM010000201.1, from coordinate 6,344 downwards.
GGGCCGGTAACCTTGCGCACATGATGGGTTTTGATGATCATGGTTTTCGCGAACTAATGCGTTTGTATATGGTAATCCATGCCGATCATGAAGGCGGCAACGTAAGTGCGCACACTACGCATCTTGTGGGTTCTGCATTAAGCGATCCGTACCTTTCTTATGCCGCCGGTATGAATGGCCTTGCGGGTCCGCTTCACGGATTAGCTAACCAGGAAGTGATCAAGTGGATATTCGAAATGCAGAAAGAACTGGGTACAGAAGAGCCTACCAGCGAACAGATAGCTGCCTATGTTCAAAAAACATTGACCGAGGGCAAAGTAGTACCGGGCTACGGCCACGCCGTTTTGCGCAAAACAGATCCACGTTTTACCGCTCAGATGGAGTTTGGTAAAAAGCATATGCCCGATGATAAATTAGTAAATACTGTTTGGAAGATTTACGACACAGTGCCGCCTATTTTACAGTCGCTTGGTAAAATCAAAAACCCATGGCCAAATGTTGATGCACACAGCGGCGCATTACTGGTACATTATGGTTTGGTGGAGTACGAATTTTACACCGTACTTTTCGCTGTAAGCCGCGCCCTTGGCGTATTGGCAAGCCTTATTTGGGACAGGGCATTGGGCTTTCCGCTGGAAAGGCCAAAGAGCGTAACCACCGAATCTGTAAAGCTCTGGCTCGAAGGAAAAGATGAGATTTGGGAATAATTAATTTAAAATCAAGAATGTTGAATTATACATTAAGAATGCCTCAACCGGGGCATTTTTTGTTTTATAAGCCGGGCTGAGGAATAAGTATTTAACGTTCCTTGCGTCGCACACTTGTACTTTCAGCTTTCAACAGCCCAAAACTTTAGTATTTTTATATTTTATTTCATTTTAAAATCAATCTTATGTACTCGATAAAATCAGCCAACATTACAGTAATGGTTACGGATATGGACCGGTCTGTAGATTTTTATACAACTATTATTGGCCTTGAGCTTAAGCAGCGGTGGGGCAATCATTATGCGATGGTATCAGCACCGGGCATTACTATCGGATTGCATCCAGCTTCCATCACACATACTCCTGCAACCGGCACATCCATTGGATTTGGCGTAGATAACTTAGATGAAGTGGAAACTCATTTGCTGCAAACAGGCATTACCTATGAAAAAACAGACGATAAGGAGGCCGGCAAGCTGGTGCATTTAAAAGATCCTGATGGAACGCTGTTGTATTTTATAAAATCAACTATTGACTGGCAATAGCCTGCGCAATCAATTCTGTTTTCAATGCTTCGATAACATTAAATATAATCGGGCAGCGGCCATAGTGCATAAACGTAGCAAACAGCCTTCCTGTAAAACCGGGCTGGTGAAGACCGGGGAATTCGCGGCATTCAGCCGGTCTTGCTTCGTAAACCATGCATTTATTTTCAGAAAGAAAATGGCACGGAATCGTATTCATTACAGAGAGTGTGCCTTCAGAAGACTGCTCTACATATTTTCCGTAAAACGATTCTTTTGAAATATTGAGATGACTGGCTAACCTTGCTGCATCATTTGTGTTCACATTGATCATTAAACTTCTGCAGCAATTGCCGCAAGCAGTGCAATCTATTTTAGGAGTAATGTCTTCGTTTAACTTGAAAACAAGCCTGTCAATTAAAGCAGGATTACTGGATAAAAGCAATTCTTTAAACGTAAGGTTTTCTGCCTCATTTGTTTCTGCGGCCCCGGCAATTATCTGAAGATCTGTTATCATTCTGCTACGCAAGTTAACCACAAATCAATCAGGGAATATTGATCAGTAATTTTACTCTGTCATTTATATATGGTCCTCCGGGGTAGTCTGCAGTGTAGTCAAGGTTTATCCAGTATTCGCCGTCATTTTCATGAAAATAGATACGGTTTATACCTATGTCTCCAAAGAACTGAAGTATTGCCTGCTGCATAATATCAAAATCTTTTTTATTGCCGGCGTACATTTCGGGGTACATGTGACCTTCAATAATTACAAGCCTGCATTTTGCACCAATACTCATCAGGCATGCTGCCATTAAAATACTGTGATCGTCGCAGTCGCCGCCAAAACCATTAAGAATGGTTTCTCTTGGCGTAGCGTAATATTCATCCCGCTGTGCATCGGGCACATATTTAAAATTTGAATTGATATATTTAAACAGTGAGAAATACCGGGCAAGCTCCTGGTATTTGTAATGATAATTATCAAAGTTTTCCAAGGAATGTTTTACCGAAAAATTTCTTACCACAGAATCTTTATACTGTACTTTTTCCGTAACCAGCCTTGAAGTACGCTCCTGCACATTTTCAAAAAGGTGCGGGTTAAAACTAAGCTGGTCGGTTTGTTTTTGCTCACGTATAAGCCAGTACTGACTTACAACACTCCTGTAATCGCTGGCGATATCATGAAAAGTATAGCGTTTGTTATTAAGAGCATTATAAGCAAAAACAAAGCAAACCAATAATAATGCGGGCAATATCATCGGTTTTACAAGCCATAACATCAGCCGTACAATAATTATTGCTATAATAACAGCGATAATAAGGTCTATATTCCAGTTCCCTAAAAAAACAGGGGGAACAAAACGGCAGATAAAAGGAGCCAGTGGTATAATAAAAAGTATACCGGCGATATGAGCCATTATTTCCTGTGTGGTGCTGTAATGCTTTTTTATTGCTTCCGGACTCATAGGTTGCTAAAACTAACAGGTAATTGGACTTTACTATTTTCTTTAAGTTAAAACAGGCAGACCATATTAATATTGCCCCTGTTTGTAACAAAAGTACAGATGTGTACAATATTTAAAGTGCTAAAGTTTTATCCACAAGTTGCATATTGCAGAAAAGTAAACTTGAAAGGGTGAATTGTAAAGGTAAATTTGCAGTTTACTAAATCAATTTTATAATAGATTTTTTTGAACCCGGCAATTGACTCTTTATTTAGCGTTCCTTGCGTCGCACACTTGTACAGCAGAATAAAAATGAACTTTTAACAGCCAATACACCCGGTCAAAAAAAAACTCTGATGAAGACAGGATTAAACAATTGCACACTGTATTTTGCTGCTGTAAAATATTCAGTACAAGAGTGCGACGCAAGGAACGATCAGGTAAGTGATAATGATGGGTTCATAATTCTTTTCTGTTTTAAATGACCAATGACTAAATAATTATGTCTGAAGAAAAAGATTTATTTAAGTACGATGAAGACAGTATAAAAAGCCTCGACTGGCGGGAACATATCCGTCTGCGTCCGGGAATGTACATAGGCAAATTAGGCGATGGCTCCGCACCGGATGATGGCATTTATGTAATGATAAAAGAGGTGCTCGATAACTGCGTGGATGAACACATGATGGGCTACGGAAAACATATTGATATAACGATTGAATCAAGAACTGTTACCGTTCGTGATTATGGCCGTGGCATTCCGCTGGGCAAAGTGGTAGATGTAGTGAGCAAAATAAATACCGGTGCAAAGTACGACAGCAAAGCGTTTCAGAAGAGCGTGGGTTTAAATGGTGTTGGTACAAAAGCGGTGAATGCACTGAGCAATAATTTTAAAGTAGAAAGTTTTAGGGAAGGCAGAACTAAGGTGGCTGAGTTTGAAAAAGGTCTTTTAGTAAAAGAATATAAAGAAGGCGCAACACAGGAAACAAATGGAACGCTGGTAACATTTATTCCTGATGATACAGTGTTCAGGAATTTTCATTTTATACATGAGTACCTTGATAACCTTTTGTGGAATTATTGCTTTTTAAATGCTGGCCTTGTAATTACATTTAATAATAAGCGTTATGTAAGTAAAAATGGTTTGCTTGACCTGTTGAAACGTAAGACGAATGAAGATGAATTGCGTTACCCAATCATTCATTTAAAAGGCGAGGATATTGAAGTTGCTTTAACGCATAATAACGATTATGGTGAAGATATTTTTTCGTTTGTGAATGGTCAGTATACAACGCAGGGCGGCACGCATCAGCAGGCATTTAGAGAAGCTTATGTAAAAACGATCCGCGATTTTTATAAGAAAGATTATGAGGCGGCAGATATACGCCAAAGCATTGTTGCAGCAGTTGCAGTACGTGTGCAGGAACCTGTGTTTGAGAGCCAGACAAAAACAAAACTCGGATCGCAATATGTTGTAGAAGGTGGCCAGAGTATGAAGAATTTTATCACCGACTTCTTTGCTAAAGAATTAGATAATTTTCTGCACCGCAATACACAAACTGCCGAAGCTTTACGCAAAAGAATTGAGCAAAGCGAGAAAGAAAGAAAAGAGTTAAGCGGCATACGCAAGCTGGCAAATGAGCGTGCGAAAAAAGCAAACCTGCACAACAAAAAACTGCGTGACTGCCGTTCGCATTACAACGACGAACTGCCTTCGAAAAACAAAGAAGAGTTTATAGCCACGCAAAATAAAACCACGATTTTTATTACCGAAGGCGACAGTGCCAGCGGAAGCATTACTAAAAGCCGGAACGTTGAAACGCAGGCTGTGTTTAGCTTACGGGGCAAGCCCTTGAATTGTTTCGGGCTTACAAAAAAAGTGGTATACGAAAATGAAGAGTTTAATCTACTGCAGCATGCATTGAATATTGAAGATGGGTTGGAAGAACTTCGTTATAAAAATATTGTGATCGCAACAGATGCCGATGTGGATGGTTTACACATACGTTTATTGCTCATGACTTTCTTTTTGCAGTTCTTCCCCGATCTTGTAAAACAGCAGCATGTGTTTATTTTAGAAACGCCATTATTTCGTGTGCGTAATAAACAGGAAACCATTTATTGTTACGATGAAATACAAAAGCAGGCGGCAGTAAAAAAGCTGGGGAATAAACCAGAGATCACGAGGTTTAAAGGGCTCGGCGAAATATCTCCTGATGAGTTTGGAAAATTTATTGGTGATGATATTCGCCTGCAACCTGTGATACTGGAACAGGGCGAACATATTCAAAATTTACTTGAATATTTTATGGGCAAGAACACCATGGAGCGGCAGGAATTTATTATTGAAAACCTAAGAGTAGAATTAGATTTAATTGAAGAGACACTATAAATATTTCAAAGAATTTTTTGGACCAAACAATAATAATTCTATGAAGCTTTACTTGCGTCGCACTCTTGTACAGCATAACTTTATTGAGCAGCTCAATATCACAATCAACTTAAAATATTAAATCCATGATCCACATCGTTTTCCAGGAAGCAGATATTCCTGTTTTGCAAAAAGCCATTGAACTGGATGAAAAATTAGCCGGAGATATTATTCATATAAAAGATGATTATGCAGTTGGTCCATTAGAAAATTTACAAACACCTGAGGGCTGGCAAGCCCGTCGTGACTGGTGGAAAATGCTTCTTGAATTTTCTCCCTATACCGGGCAACTCGACATTGTGGATGACAAGCTAACCATGCATAAATTAAAAGAAGCGTTAGATGCAAATGATATGCAACATGCATGGATATGGATGGGGCAAAACCAGCACGATGTATGCGGCTATTACTGGCTCATGAGCCAGTTAAAAGATTACCAGGGACGCATATTTGTTTTATATCTCAATAATCTTCCTTTTATCAATGAGAAAGGTGGTATCTTTTATCCAACCGCATTGCATGAAATTCTGCCGAAAGAATTTCTAAAAGCGAAGAAATTATCAAGGCCAATTACGCTAAGCGAATTTGAAGTTGATCCCGATGAATGGAAAAAACTTTGTAACGAAAATCGTATGGTGCGCATACTGGAAGGCGGCAAAAAACTCGTAAGCAAAGATGTTACTTATTATGATAAAGATATACTTGGCGTAATAACCGGAGAGCCGCAAAAACTGTATAAAATATTAAGCAACCTTTTCTCCAAAATAAAAGTAAAAACCGGCGATGTATTTTTGGTTTGGCGCATCCGCGAAATGATCAATGCCGGAATATTAGAAGTACAGGGCGACTGGGCAAAAGGCTGGAAAGAAATTATTATAAAACTTTCAGGTACAACTATTACAACGGATGAAATAATTGAAACTACTAATTAATAAAAGCATGAAAAAAATAATACAGCTTGAAGAACTTGCAATGTTTTTATTCAGCATGTATTTATTTGATCAGTTATCATTTGCATGGTGGTGGTATCTCGTATTAATTCTCACGCCCGACATAAGTATGATTGGTTATGTTGCAGGAAATAAAACCGGTGCTGTTACATATAATGTATTTCACCACAAAGCTGTAGCGCTTGCTGTGTATGTGTTTGGTTTGTACCAGCATAACGAACTAATTCAGTTGGCAGGCATTATATTATTTGGTCATTCAAGTATGGATAGAATGCTGGGCTATGGCT
>JANXWM010000133.1 GCA_025351145.1 Chitinophagaceae bacterium | reverse complement strand
CAATTGGTGAAAGTCAACTCCCATACCGATTCTAATACCCATATATTTATTTTACAAGTAAAAAAAGAATACCATTTTGTACCGGGCAACTGAATGCTTATTGGGCACCGCTTGCGTCGCACTCTTGTACTTTATAACTTTTTTGAACATTTAAATACAGTTCAAAATCTGCCTGGCAAATGTACTTTTGAAAACTGCATTTTACACAAATAAAAAGCGAAGGGAATCCCCTTCGCTTTTTATTTGTATTCTTCAAAGCTGAATTAATTGATTCAGTACAAGAGTGCGACGCAACAAAAGCTTCATTCATATTCTTATGCCTGGCTCAAAAAATATTAACCAGTATTAAGAAAAGTTACCTGCCTGCTTTGGTTTATTGACCGCCCGAAGCTGCATCGGGATCAAGATCGAACAAAATACCAAAGCGCAAAGTATTTGATAGCGGGTTACGTGTTACCCCATTGCCGGAAGGAGCGAGGTAAGAAAAATTAAAACCAAAAACATTGTATTTTAAACCCACGCCTACAGTAAAATATCTTCTGCCACCCTGGTTTTTACCTTCGTAAAAATAGCCTGCACGTATAGAAAACTGGTCGTTATAAGTATATTCGGCACCAGCTGAAAGTGTAAGTGCTTTGTTACTGAAAGATTTTGTCCAGCTATTGAATACACTTGAATTGTGGTAATCATCAATTGCGGCAGAATCTATCGAATAATCACCGGTTGCAACCGGTGCAGCGGGTACAAGTAATTTATTAAGATCTGCTGAAAGCATGAATTTGCTGGTTTCATCAAACACCCACGTGTACCCTATACCTGCACCGAGGTTGGCAGGTATAAAATCTTTTGATTTGGCATCGTTTGTATAACCAATCTTGGTACCAAGATTTGAAATGCTTACCCCGTAAGTAAGTCCCATACCTTCATCATTTAAACCACTGTGATAAAGAGAAAAGTCAGCAGCCAATGCATTGCCGGCCTTATAGGTTACACCATTAAAACTCCCGTTTGCCAGGTTTGAATTAATATAGCGCAAGGCAACACCAATGCTTAAATTTTCGGATATTTTTGTTGAGTAACCAAAGTCTAATGAAAATTCACGTGGACGGCTGGTATTAAGTGGATTACCGGCAAAGTCTACGAACTGGATTTGCCCGAGGTTAAAATAACGTATACCGCCGGAAATAGCCTGGTTATTATCTAATTTATAATACCCTGCAATGGTTGCCATGTAAACATCCTGTGCAATATCCTTCAACCAGGGCGTGTAAGTAACACCTATTCCGGAATTGCTGGTTGCGAAAGGGGTTTTAGCCAGGTTCCAAAAGCTTGAGTTTGCATCAGGAGTGGTAGCAACACCTACATCTCCCATTCCACCTGCACGGGCATCGGGTGAAATCCTTAAAAAGGGCACGGCCGTAGTAACAATATTAATTGGCTCAGTGCTTTGGGCATAGGTAGCCTGGCAAATTCCAAATGCTGCCAATACAAACAAGGCTGTTGCCTTAGATCTTGTTAGAATCATTGAATAATTTTTTTTGACGGTTGTAAAAATAGCTGAACAATAAATAAACCTGAAAAAAATAAATCTTATTGTGTCAGCAGTAATAATGTGTAGAGGTTTGGTCAAATAAAATCTTATTATTTAGATGAATTTTGAGAGTAACTCCTTATAAAATCTCGACAAATATGAAGCATTTTTATTTCCTGTACAACTATCACTCAAAAAGTAATACAGAATAATTTTATGCCTGCCATAAATTATAAACATTCGGATAACCCCAATACATACGAAAAAGAGACCCACCGTGGTATTTTTATGCATACTATTTTTTAAAAATCGTTGAAAAAGGCAGGTAATCAATTTTAAATTTATCAGTTTTCCCTTTTCATTTCTAAAATCTTATATATTCGCAGCATACAAAAAAATTGCAAAACAATAATCTCTTATAAGCTGCGTTTATTATCAAGCAAAACTGGTGTTTAACATGTTTAAATTATTAAGAAATTCATTATTCGTTGCAGCTCTTCTGGGCTTTGCTTCCTGTAAGAATGGGGGCATCTTCAAGAAAAAGCCTGAGAAATCTGATGCTACCGGTTGGAATTATAACGACAAAAACCAGGGCGGTTATTATGTTTTTAAAGCAAAAGATGTAAAAACCGGACCGGGTCTTGTGTTTGTACAGGGCGGTACCTTCACCATGGGTGCCACACAGGAGGACGTGATGGGCGACTGGAACAATGTTCCCCGACGCGTAACAGTTAATTCATTCTTCATTGATAAAACAGAAGTTGCTAACGTTCACTATCGTGAATATTTGCATTGGTTAGATAATGTTTTTTCCGATCCGCAGTATGAGGCAGTTCTCCGTGGCGCATATCCTGACACACTTGTTTGGCGCAGCGAACTCTCCTACAATGAACCTTATGTTGAATTTTATTTCCGCCACCCTTCCTATAATTATTATCCTGTTGTTGGTGTAACCTGGAAACAAGCCCATGATTTTTGTATCTGGCGTACAGACAGGGTTAACGAAAATGCATTGATACAGGAAGGTTACCAAAATAAAAATGTAATTAAACAGGAACTTAATGGCGGTGGTCAGGATAACTTTAATACAAAAAGTTACCTGATGGGTGAGTACGACGGAATACAAAGCAAACCCAAAAAGAAAGGCGCAGCATTGCTTGACGCACAGGGCAGGCCACGTACCAAAGTGAATTTCACTGATGGTATTCTTTTCGCCGATTACAGGCTGCCAACCGAAGCAGAATGGGAATATGCAGCTTTGGGATATATTAACGAAAATCCCCAGCCACGCAAATCTGAAAAGAAAAGAGGTGAAGAATTAATTGCCAATAAACAAATTTATGCCTGGAAAAATGATGGCTACGATAATTTGCGCTCCACAAAAAAGGGTGCATGGCAGGGAGCTTTCTTAGCTAACTTTAAACGCGGTAATGGTGACTACATGGGAACCCCCGGTGGCCTTAACGACAGGGCAGCAATACCTGCACCCGTAAATTCTTTCTTTGCTAATGGCTTTGGGTTATATAATATGAGTGGCAACGTGAACGAGTGGGTTAATGATGTGTACAGGCCGCTTACAAACCTTGAAGAAGATGATATGAATCCGTTTCGTGGTAATGTATTTACAAAAGTAGATGTTAGTGGTGGCCAGGGAAATATGAGAGACAGCCTTGGTCGTATAAAAGTTATCCCGGAAAACGATTCAGACCTTACTTTGCGCCGCAACTATCAGCATTCTTATGCTGTTAACTATCTCGATGGTGATTCTTTGAGCCGCGTTAATTACGGTTCTGGTATTACTACTTTAATAAGCGATAAATCAAGGGTAATTAAAGGCGGAAGCTGGATGGATATGCCTTACTGGCTCAGCCCCGGAGCACGCCGTTTCGAAGAAGAAGATCAAAGCAGCAGTTCCATTGGTTTCCGTTGTGCCATGAGCCATTTTGGGCCGGCAGAAGGAACTTCTTCCAAGCTAAACAATGGTAACTTCTTCCCCAAAAGCAGGCAGAAAAGATAAATTTTCATCAAACAAAATATTAGAAAGTCCTGGCTTTATGCCGGGATTTTTTATTGGTAAAAAGAATATGTCATAAATTATTTTGAGCCCGGCAGAAGCAGTACTATAAAGCTTTTCTTGCGTCGCACCCTTGTACGTCCGGATTATGACTGAGCAAAATAATACAATAAACCGCAGCGGCGCAAAGGCGCAGGGCATTGGTATTACCTCCGCGGCTCTCCATCTCTGCGGTTAAAATCTACGCTTTGGTAAAAGCTCATAGCTATTCTTCAGTACAAGAGTGCGACGCAACGAACGATGCCGTGAAAAACCTAAGCTGGTAACATAATTCTTTCAGTTACAAACTTCATAACCGGTCAACTTGTTAACTTAGCAGTATGTCTTTTAAACTACACACAAACTATCAGCCAAGCGGCGACCAGCCAGATGCTATACGCCAGCTAACTGAGGGAGTTAATAACGGCGAAAAATTTCAAACATTACTTGGTGTTACGGGCAGTGGTAAAACTTTTACCATGGCCAATGTTATAGCCAATACGCAAAGGCCAACATTGGTACTTACACACAACAAAACACTGGTAGCGCAATTGTATGGCGAGTTTAAACAGTTCTTCCCCGACAATGCCGTGGGCTATTTTGTGAGTTATTATGATTATTACCAACCCGAAGCTTATATGCCTGTAAGCGATACCTATATTGAAAAAGATTTAAGCATTAATGAAGAGTTAGATAAACTCCGGTTACAAGCAACAAGCGAATTACTAACTGGCCGCCGCGATATTATTGTGGTGGCGAGTGTAAGCTGTATCTATGGTATTGGTAATCCAACTGAGTTTGAGAATGGAATTGTGCGCATACAAAAAGGGCAAATGATTTCGCGGCAGGGCTTTTTGCATTCCCTGGTAAACAGTTTATACAGCCGTACACAAATTGAGTTTAAACGCGGCACATTCCGCGTAAAAGGGGATACGATAGACATTAATCTTCCATATAACGATCAGGGTTTGCGCATTACTTTTTTCGGCGACGAAATTGAAGAGATCGAAAGCATTGATGTAACTACCAATAAACGCATTGCCAAAATGGAGAATGCAGCCATTTTTCCTGCGAACTTATACATTGCACCAAAAGATATGATGCAGGGCATTATGGTTGAAATACAAGACGAGATGATGATGCAGGTGGAGTATTATAAAAGTACAGGCAAATTTATAGAAGCACAGCGCATAAAAGAACGTGTGGAGTACGACCTGGAAATGATACGCGAACTGGGTTATTGCAACGGTATAGAAAACTACTCAAGATTTTTTGACCGCCGCAAACCGGGTACAAGACCATTCTGTTTGCTCGATTATTTTCCCAAAGATTTTTTATGCATGATTGATGAAAGCCATCAAACCATTCCGCAGGTGGCGGGCATGTATGGCGGCGACAGAAGTCGCAAAATGGTGCTGGTAGATTATGGCTTCCGTTTACCAAGCGCTCTCGATAACAGGCCGCTCAACTTTCACGAATTTGAAAACCTGGTTGGCCAAACCGTTTTTGTAAGTGCCACTCCCGGCGATTACGAGCTGGAGCAAACCGGGGGTATAGTAGTAGAGCAGGTTGTAAGGCCAACAGGCTTACTGGAGCCACCTATTGAAGTTCGCCCAAGTGTAAACCAGATTGATGACCTGCTCGATGAAATAGACAAACGTGTAAAAAAAGGGGACCGCGTTTTGGTAACCACACTCACCAAACGCATGGCCGAAGAAATGGATAAATACCTTGGTCGTATCAATATAAAATCAAAATACATTCACAGCGATGTAGATACGCTTGAACGCATAGAAATACTCAGGCAGTTAAGGCTGGGTGATATTGATGTACTCGTTGGCGTAAACTTACTCCGCGAAGGTTTAGACCTGCCTGAGGTTTCGCTGGTGGCCATTCTGGATGCAGACAAAGAAGGTTTCCTTCGTAATGAAAGATCGCTTACACAAACGGCGGGACGTGCTGCAAGAAACGTAGACGGGCTTGTAATTTTCTATGCCGATAAAATGACGGAAAGCATGCAACGCACCATTGATGAAACAACCCGCCGGAGAGAAAAGCAGGTGGCATACAATACAAAATATGGTATTACCCCAACCACGATAAAGAAATCGATAGACCAGATTATGCGGCAAACATCGGTGCTGGATATAAAGGGTTACGACCCCAAAAATCCTTATGCCATT
>JANXWM010000105.1 GCA_025351145.1 Chitinophagaceae bacterium | reverse complement strand
AGGAATTCTCTTGCTATAGGAACGATACTTATTAATTTGTTAGTTTCCATAAACTGTTAATAAGTTCTATTAAATTATTGCGTTTTAAATGTTGTTGTGAATTTCTAACATAGTGTTTCCATTTCATTCCAAAATGTTTTCCATCAATTACCCTATCAATTGAGTCATCACATAAATCTGGATGAATTTGCTTTACATAATGGTGAATTTGTTCTGTATTCAATGCTCCGTATTTACCAAGTATGTATAGAATAGTTTTTGAAAAAATGTTATGAACTGGACCAACATTTAACCTCTCTTTTATAAGTTCATTTTCTGCCTTTGATAGTAATTCTTTAAACCTATTAGAAGCTGAGCTTTTGATTTCCTTATTTTGAGTTTTAATTGATTCTTTTATTTCTTCTGAAATCTCAAGATAAATTTTAAGTGTTTCAGCATTAATATTTGAACCAAGTTGGGAGTATGAAAAAATATCGTTGTAAATAATTTGAGAATGTGGCAAGCTGTTAACTTTTATTCCATACTCGAAATTATTGTAAAATCCACCAGCAGTAAAGTTTCCAGACGTTATAATTGCTTTTGATTTATCGCTGATGTAAACTTTGGCGTGTAGATTTGGTAAATGCCAGATAGAAAAGTTCTTAATCTCTTTTTGAAGTATATCAAAAGCTTTTGGGTCAGTTGAACCTTGTGATATATTTTGAGGTGACAGATTTGTAAGAAAAACCAATTTGCCCTTTGATTGAAATTCTTTTGTAATATTTTTTAAAAAGAAATTAGAGCCTTCTTTAGTTGCATAAGGCGAAGAAATAAATATTTCATTCTTTGCTTCTGAAAAGATGCTTGAAAGAGAATTGCTCCAATTTTTGTTTAAAAGTTCAATCATTGTTATGCAGCTTGTGCGTTAGGGATTGAAGTGGAAATCCTTTTGTGAGGAACGAACAAAAGATTGGAACGGAAAGCCCGACCCGATAGGGGAACGCCCCAAATATTTCTGTTTTCTGATTTGTCTTTTTTTGTTTTGCTTGCCCTTTCATCCGTTATTGTGAATGGGAATATTGTGTCAAACAAATAGTTATGTGTCAAGTACCACAATGAGTTTATAAGCTGTGTTACTGCACCAACATATTTACCCAAATCCATTGCAATATGTCTTACAAGAGTGCCGTGTTCAAATTCTTTATCTTCAATTTCAAGTGTAATCGGTTGTCCATTTTTTGCATCTACTAAATATTCAAACCATTCGTGTTTGTCTACATTAACATTGCCTTGATTAATTCTTACAATTGTCCAACTTACAAATAATGTTTTTTCTTTAAAGTATGGTTTAGATATAATGATTGTAAAATTATTGTATGATAAAGCTGTTGAACCTCCTTGTCCATAAGCACCCATCAAAAATAATTTATTTAGTTTGTTGCCTCCGTGTAAGCTTAAAATTGTTTTTGAAAAATCTTCTGCCTTAATACCTATTCCAGTATCTCTAATCTCAACAGTTGGGTTATTCTCCTTTTCAAAATTTCGTAAAGTTATTTTTACCCGTTTTGCTAAATTAGAATCAATATCTTCTCTTTTTACATTCCTTAATCTGCCCTCTGGAATATTGAACCAATTTTCTGTGGCTTGTCTTGGTGTTGAAATATCTGTAGGCTTTCCTTGTTTATGCCATTCCAATTCGATAACTGCATCAATTGCATTTGTTATTCTTTCAGTAAGTCCAGCAGCAGGGTCTGTGCCTATATTAATTGTTGCTATATTGTCCTGCCTTCCTCCAACGGGAACCCATTTAATATTTACATCTTCTTGGAAGTCTTCAAGTAAATCTGTAACTTCTCTAACTGTGTTGGCTTCTAATAATTGTTTAAAATATTTTTCCATCGCTTGAATTAAAATGTAAATGTTTCTTTATTTAATTTGGTGTTTGAAGTATATGAAAGTTCAACGAATTTTACTTTTTCTCTTATTGCTCTAACCATTTTATTTACCTCTTCCGTTTCAAACTCATAATTATTTCGATTAGCACATTTTGAGAGTGAATCTAACGAATCTAAAACCTTTTGCACTCTTTTAGAAGCTACATTTTTAAACCTATCCTTCTTTATATTTTGATTTTTCTTACTCATATAAGAGTTTTTAAGTACTGCAAATGTATTGTTATTTACTATATTTAGATAAATGTAGTTAAATATATTTTGGTTTTTGTCAAAGTTGGGTGGTGGTGGGCATAGGTGTTGGGGGTTGTTCCTGTTGCCAAATGATAAGATTTTGTCGCCCAATTGAAATACAAATGCTTGTTGAAGCGTCGGGCAATTACAAATGTGGTGCAATTGAAGTATGGCTTTTGTGCGTTGGCATTGCACCTCTTTTGTAATTGCGAAGGGTTGGCTTTTGCACTTCAAATTATTAGGGTGTGTCCGACCTGTGATAGCATTACACACAACGTTCTGTATTTGCGATGGCAGGGCGTTCATTGAACGTCCTGCCCGAACCGAAGTTAAATTGAAAAACTGAAGT
>JANXWM010000090.1 GCA_025351145.1 Chitinophagaceae bacterium | reverse complement strand
TGTGTATTTTTCGGGTTTGTAAATAAAGGAAAGATGAGTGCAAAAGCCAGTACAGACGCGGCTATGGCCGTAATGGCAATAACGAAAACCCTGCTTTTATAGAAGGGGATTATTTTTGCCGCAGGCTGGTGCTGTAATTTTTTTTTATTGGCTTCAAGCGTTTCTATAAACGCCGCTTCACCGGCCCTGGCGGCGGCATTATTCTGCAGGCCGTTCAATATATTTTTATACAAAATAACTTCAGTTGCCAGTGCAGCATCGGCCTGCATCTGCAGTTCAAAAGCAGTGCGTTCATCCGATGCCAGTTCATCATTAAGATATTGTTCTATTTTTTCGTAATCAGTCAAAATGTTTGTTTTAATTCAGTAACAGTATATATTCCGGCGATGTTTTTACCAGTGCTACCAGCTTGCCCATACAGTCGCTTTTTTTTCTGCGTATGTAGCCATAGCTCGTGTCCATTAGCCGGGCAATTTCATCCAGCGGTTTACCGCTGATGCAGTAAGTTAATAATTCCCTGCAGCTATCACCCAGTTCTTTAAATTTATTATCCAATAATTTTTGTTTGGCATCCTGCTGCTGTAAAATTTCGGCGGCTTTAAAAACATCCTGCCCCAGGTTATCATATCCACCGGAATCAATAAATGTTACCTTTTCGTTTTTTGTTTTTTTTAAACGGCTTAACCATCGGTTTTTACAGATAAGGTATAAGAAAGCATCCAGCGGGCAGGTAAGTATAAAACCATTAAAAGCCTTATAGTAAATATCAATAAGGGCATCCTGGAAAATATCTGCAGCATCTGCCTGTGTGCCGCTGTTCTGTACAACCATCCTTTCAATTTTGGCAAAATGGGTACTGTAAATTTCGGCTATCAGAGCTGAATCGTTGTTTTTTATGGCTTCAATGTATTTGTGGTCTTTGTGCATCTAAGGGTAATGATTGTAATTACCCTGTAAGATGCAAAAAATGCAGCAGAAAAAATAATCAATACCTTTTACTTAGAGTAAATTTTTTGTTCACCATCTTCCTTGCTGCTATCATCGTCCCTTGTGTCACTCACTTGTACGTTCAGATTATATATTGGGCACAGTGCGGCAGGTTTATAAAAGCAACCCTTTTCTTGTGCAGGTGCAAACAACATTGCCGGTAGCAAAAAAAATAAATGCAGAAATGGTGTAACAAAAATAATACCAGCCGATTTAAGAAAAATATTAAATTTAAACATTGTAATCCACCACTTAAAAAATCTCAGTTATGAAAACGAAAATTTTATATCTTTTAATCTTGCCCTGTATTTTTCTTTTAATTAATTCTGCTAAATCTCAGGCTGTGTTGCAGCCTGGCAACCCACCAGGCAATGTATTCAAAGTAGATACAATTATGTTTCCGGGTATTATTCAGCACCAGGCTACAAGTACACCCAGTGCCGACAGCCAGGCACTAAGAGGGCAACGTGTTATGTGGCTTGAATATGGGGATGGCAGTTTTACAACCTTGCAAACTAGCACACACCAAATGGGCATATCTCCCAATAATTATTTCTTACTTACAAACAGGTTGTACGATACAGTTCGTGATGTAAGGATGGGTTCGGGTCAGTTTGGCGGAAATACTACTGGTAGAACTAATGGAGATAATGATAGCAAACTGATCAACGCGAATGCAACAGGTATTATTATAACACCAAATGTCTACGATATTGTAAGAAAGGACACAATGGCGTTTGCTGTTACCTACCATATTAGTAAAAGTGATTATTCTTCTGAAGCTAATTACTATATAGTTTTTTTATATCGTAATAATGTATTCGATTCTTTTGTTGCGAACAGAAATGTTTTTAATTCAATAAAGAGTTTTCGTACAAGCATTGGTAATGGCGATCAGAATATTGACTCTTCTTCGCTTACCAATGCTCAATTAGTTTTTATAAATAACTTAAAAGGCACTACTTATGACAAATTTGCTGTTATTAAACTCAATAATCTGAATGATTTTGAGCACAACGTTTTCTTGTCCTTATTTACAAGATCAGCATTACAGGCAGGCGGCAGCACAAACTTAAAAGCTATTCTTTTGCGTGAGTCTTCTTCTTCCGGTACTACAAGTCCCCCGCAAACTATAGCAACCTATGAAACAGCTTCAATGAGTTTCCGTGCTTCCCACGACCCCAATTATATTACACAATTTCCTTTATGTATGCAATTACCAAAAATTGCAAGAACATTTAGTTATCACATACATTTTCAGAATACAGGAGAGGGAGAGGCAGATTCTGTAAGGGTTACGGCTTTTTTACCCTCAGGAATGGTATTAGCTGACATAAGTAGTGTATCAGTGGGGAATAAAAATTTTGCAACAGACCTAAACACAATCTTTAGTATTGAAAAAGTTGATGGCAGCAGCAATAAAGTAGTATTTCTATTAACAAGGAATACAACTAATACAAGTTCCACTGATCTAAAGGGGATCGCCGGTTTAAATGATGCTATGGTAAATCCTGTAACCATGGGGGATATTTACTTTGATTTACATGCTACAGATACTGTACATAATGTAATGCTGGCAAGGGCTTCTATAGATTTTCATAGCGCACAAACCCATAAATGGGAGCAACCGGTTATTACAAATTTTGCAACTTCTTATTACTCAGATTGTACTGATAGTGTTTTTTGTAATTGTAAAATACCGGGGATAGATACCATTCCAAACCCACCAAACCCAACTCCCCCGCACCCAACTCCCGATAGCTGTACAAAATTTCTTTCATTATGCTGGTGGTGGTGGGTAATTATCGCAATTGCCGGCATTATCATTTACTCCGTAGCAAGAAAAAGAAAAGAGAAATAGCCCATAAGATTAATTTATAATACCTAAGTTCTGATAAAGCCTTATTTTCATTATTAAATAAGGCTTTTTTTATGCAGCGGTTTTTATTTGCTTTTACAATTATATTTTATGCTTGCGGCAATAAGCATGAAAATGATTTGCATAAAACTATCACACAATCTTTAACTCAAAAATTTCCTGATACTCTTGCTGCCGCCGCAGAGAAACAATTAAAAATATATGATGACAAAGACAGCCTTAATGCTTATATAAATCTTTGTGCTATTGTTTCAGATTCTTTAATTGCTTGGAAGCAAAATAGTTTAGCAAAAAAATTTGCCATGTTCGCTGCGTCAAAAGAGTATGATCCAAAAGCAGACAGTGTAATAAAAAATAAAATTGGAACAATTGCTTTTTATACAGACAGCTTGATCTTTGATTTTGATTATAGTGATACTTGTGCAATAATTGCAGAAACTGCGTATCGTAATATAACAGCTCTTAAACAAAAAAATATGTTATGCCAGGATCTTGGAATTATGTATAATATACTTGGGGATGCTGACAAAACGGCTTTATATTATCAGCTTTGTTACCAGGGAAGACTTTATCTTCAACAAACAGATTCGGCTCAACCACTCATAAAAAGAAATAAAAATCTTATTTCAGCTATAATTAATAAACTTATTTTCTTTAATGGGATTACTCTTCAATACGATTCAACTATTTTATATGCTACGCAGGCTTTACAACTCGGTAGCCCTGATATTAATCGTACTGCTTCAATAAATGTTTTACTTGCTGAAGCTCTTTATTATACCGGCAAAAAAAATGAGTCTGCAAAAACTATTGATGATGCCTGGCAAATACTTCAGCACCAACCTCCAAACGGGGCTGTGCTTGAAAATCAAAAGGATCTGCTTAGTATAAAAGGGGAATTATTATTAAATAATGGCAATAATAAAGAAGCATTAAGCACTTTTTACAAGGCATTGGATATAGGGCTTAAAAAAAATGAATACAGTTTTAAAGACCGCTATATCGGCAAAATCTGCATCGATATTGCTAAAGCATATCAATCTGCACAAAACATTGATTCTGCTTTACTCTATACACACAAGGCTTTATACAGTGTTACCAATATTGACAGTATTGATATTTCTTCACTCCCGGCACTTAGTACAATTTACCGCGAAAATACTATTATGGAAGCCTGCGATGCAATGGCAGCGGCACTGCACCAGAAATACCTTATTACAAAAGATACAGCTTTTCTTCAGCAGGCAGTGCGGTGCTATACCATCAGTTTTGCAGCAGAAGCAAAACTAATGGAGCATTTTACAAACGATGGCTCACGCCTCACCATGCTTAAAGAAAGTAAAACCCGCAGCGAAAAAGCTATCGGCGATTGTTATACTTTATACCAAATAAATAACGACAGTACCCGGGCGATAAAAGCCTTTGAGTTTGCAGAAAAAAGCAAAGCCATTGTAATGCTCGAATCTGTTAAAAAAAATATTGCCATAAACAGCACACTTGCAAATGACAGCAATTATAAAACCGTACAAAAGCTGCAATTGCAAATTGCAGAACTCGGCAAAAGAATATACGAACTACATATATCCGGCAACGATTCTTCGGCCAGTATAATACAACAGCAAAAACAGCAACTCGAAAACAGCCTGCAGTTTGCCAAAACAAATCTGGTAAACAATAACAGTGCTTACCGTTTTCTCACACAAACCAATGTGCAGTACACCCTCGCAGACATAAGAAAAAATTTACTCAACAATGAAACAGCACTTGTTGAATATTTTTACGGTGACAGTACCGCATACAGTTTTTATGCCGACAATACAAACGCAACTGGCTTTTATAAGTTAGATACCAGCCTGCATGCTTCCATACAAAACATGCTGTATCATTTTACTTCGCCTGCTGTGATAAACAATAATCCCCTTCAGTTTAATAAAGATGCTTACCGGTTATACAGCAGCTTGCAGTTAACAAATATTGGCAGCAATATCCATAAGCTTATTATTATACCCGATGGCACCATCAGCTTTATACCTTTCGATGCATTGCTAACAAAACCCTATGCTTCCCCTGTTATAAAAAATGCGCCATTTTTTATAAAGCAATTTCAATCGGCCTACGGTTATTCCGTGGCAACATTAATGCAGCAGCCTGCGTTTGCACAGCAGCAAAAAAATATCGTTGCTTTTGCGCCGCTGTTCAATAACCGCGAAAGGCAAATGGAACCTTTAACTGCAACTGCGCACGAAATAGCAGCCATACAAAAACAGTTGCCACAGGGAAAATATTTTCTTCAGCAGCAGGCCACGCTGCAGAATTTTAAAAACAATATCAGCGGTGCAGGCATTATACATATTGCCACACATGCCACGGCAGATACTGCTCAAAACAGCATGCCACGCATAGAATTTATAGATAGTTCAATGCTACTCGATGAGTTGTATGCTTACCATATCAATGCAAACCTTGTAGTATTAAGTGCCTGCGAAACCGGCATTGGCAATATAGAAAAAAGCGAAGGGGCCATAAGTATGGCACGTGGTTTTTATTATGCAGGCGCAAAAAATATTATCACCAGTTTATGGAACATCAACGATAAAAGTACCGCACAGCTTATGCAAAGTTTTTATGCCGGTACAGGCAGCGAAAATTATTCCGGTGCGTTACAAAACGCAAAGCTCACTTACCTCTCAAATGCAGGCTCCGCCGAAGCCTCACCCTATTACTGGGCAGCCTTTATACAAATTGGTGCAGATAAAAATTCACCCGCTGCATCATGGTTATGGTATCTTTTAATTTTGCCCGCCGCCTTTATCCCCGTTATGCTTTTCAGGAAAAAATACAAAAACCAATAAGAGAATTTTGAACCCGGCAAAAGTTCATCTATGAAGCTTTTCTTGCGTCGCACTCTTGTACGTCCAGGTTATGAATGGGCTTTTACAGAAGCGTTATAACCGCAGAGGCGCAAAGCCGCAGAGAGTAACTATTCTCTTTGCGTCTCTCCGCCTCTGCGGTTTTGTATTTGTTCAGAATAGTATTTGAACGCACAAGGATGCGACGCAACGAAAGCTTAATTCATGTTCCCAAGCGTGGCCCAAAATTGTATTTGCACTTGCTCAGTATCATGTTATTATCCCTCTCAAAAAAATAATTCAAAAAAAATTTCGGTAAAAGTGTAACAAAAAATTTGTGCAGAGATATAGTTATGTACCGGCACAAAAACAAACAAAACAAATTTTAAAACAAACAAAAATCATCAGTATGAAAAAGATCAATTTCTTAAAAACATCATTTGCATTGGCAATGATTACCTCCTTAATTTTTAGCTGCAAAAAATCTGCAGATGTTCCCTCACCATTAAGCGCATCGCAAAAAGATGCGTCCGTGTTAGCAATCAACGACAGCGCTACACTTACTTACGCTGACAGTGGCCAATGCGCCTTGCTTCATGGCCTGGGATTGCCCAATGGTTATAATATTGATTTCCGCAATACTAATTTCAATAATTATGATTGTTTTACGGCGAGCAGCTGGACATACAGCGGTATACAGGCACCATTGCGTTCGTTAATGAAATTTGGGTTCGGCCATTTAAACCCAGCTTGTACACCTGCCACATTGGTATCTGCAAAGTTGTACCTGCACCAATATGTAAACGCAAGCAATGGCACACCTTATTCCATTAGCCAGGTGCCCAATGATTATGAAATAAGAAGGGTTCTTTCGCCATGGGTTGCCTCAACAGTTACTTTCAATACAACGCCTGCTTCAAATGGCTTGCCTTCTGTAGCGGGTGCAAAAAATGCTGTAGCTGTTTCATCAATTGCCACGCCATTCACAGGGTTGCAGGATAATCAGGTAGTGGATGTAACCGAAATGGTTAAAAAAATGATTTTTGGTGGCGCCCCATATACTCAAAATAATGGGTTTATGATACGCTGGCCCAATGGCAGGGAAACACAGTTTTACAAAGCCCGTTGGTATGGTTCATTTACTGCACCAAATATTGCAGACAGACCCGTGCTTAAATTGTATTGGCAATAAAGATTAATATTTTCTAACTACAGCCTGCGATTTGCAAACCCGGTATGCTCAACCCTAAACCCTTAAAATAACAAAAAGGGGGAAGCTGAAAACCCTTTAACAGAGTAAGCAAAAAAATAAAAACTTAAATTAACAAACAATGAAAAAGTTATTCAAAAATGCAATGCTATCAATCGGTTTGGTTGCAGCATCGATTGCAGTGCAGGCACAACCTTATTGGAATACTGTTGGCAATGTTGGCACAGCAGGTAACGTATTAGGTACTACCAATAATTTTAACCTGAGTATAATAGCCGGTAATGCTCTCCGTATGACGGTGAGGGCCAATAATGGTTGGGTTGGTATAGGCACCGCGGCCCCGATTAGTAAATTACAAGTTGCCGGTGGCGATGCCACAATAAACGGCATTACCGTTGGTTTGGGCGCAGGGTTTATAAGTACCAATACTGTTGCGGGTAAGGCACTTGGTTTAAACACAACAGGGTATTACAACACAGCAGTTGGCGCTTCTGTTCTTACCAAAAATACCACAGGTTACAGACTTACTGCAATCGGGTACCAATCGTTACTCAATAACACAACGGGTTATTACAATTCGGCTTACGGTGTTAATTCTCTTATCTTCAATACTACCGGCAGCTTTAATACGGCAATTGGAGATAACAGCATGGTTTCGAGTATTACCTCTTATGCAAACACGGCCATAGGCCAAAGTTCCATGTACGATATTACATCCGGACAGTATAATGCGGCGGGTGGTTATGGCGCACTTCAATATATTAACACAGGAAGTTATAATGCAGTGTTTGGCGCACAGGCATTTCTCACAAACTCTACAGGAAGTAATAACACCGGTATTGGTTATGGAGCGGATGTTGCGAAAGATGGCTTAACCAATACTACTGCCGTAGGCAACGGTGCTATAGCCTTAACGAGTAATGAAGTATTTCTTGGTAATTTGGCTGTAACTGGTGTAAGGTCTTCAGCAGGTTATTTTATTACTTCTGATGGCCGCTTCAAGAAGAACATACAGGGCAATGTACCTGGCCTTGATTTTATCAATTCTTTGAAACCGGTAACCTACAATTATGACATAAAAAAACTGAACGATTTTATTACGCCGGCTAAGAATGAAAAAAATATTGAGAAAGCAAATGAAACTGCAACGGCAAACAATGATCTTGCTGTTGCTGCCAAAGAAAAAATACTTTATTCAGGGTTTATTGCACAGGAAGTAGAAGCAGCGGCAAAGAAATCAGGCTATCAGTTCAGCGGGGTGCACACACCAGAAAATGATAAAGACCCTTATGCATTAGATTACAGTGAATTTGTTGTTCCTCTTGTAAAATCTGTTCAAGAGCTTTCAAAACAAAATGAGGAGCTTCAGTCTGAGCTTGCGTCTATGCAATCACAAATTGATGCAATGAGAAATGTTTCTGTTGCTTCTTCCGATTCTAAAATGGAGGCCATCAGTAGCAATACAATAGGTGCAAAGCTTTACCAGGTTGCCCCAAATCCTTTTTCACAAAAGGCAACCATCACTTTCAAACTTCCTTCTAATGTATCAATTGCGCAGTTGGTAATTGCAGATGCAACAGGAAAAACTGTAAAAACATATTCGCTTTCAAATGGCGCTACCCAACAGGATATTTATGCGAATAACCTTGCTGCCGGTGTTTATCATTATTCTTTGGTAATAAATGGAAAAATAGCTGAGAGCAAACAAATGGTGATAATGAAATAAGTATTTTACAAAGCCATTCGTTGTCTTTTACCAAATAAAAAAGCTGCTTCAATTAAATAATTGAGGCAGCTTTTTTTTATATAATTACGCCAGATATTGTGATTGCGGCCTGAGCTTTTATATTGCCCGCAGTTTGAAACTACTTCGATCTACGCTTCGGTAAAGCTGCATAATAGTCCAACCGTACAAGTGTGCGACGCAAGGAACGATGAGCAGAGAATTGCTGTTTGGTAAATAGAAATTCTTTGCTGTGTTTTATAAAGGATTATATACTATTCAACAGTTACACTCTTCGCCAGGTTGCGCGGCTTATCTACATCGCAGCCTTTTGCTATGCCTAAGTGGTAGGCGAATAACTGCAGTGGAATTGTGCTGAGCATAGGCGCTGTAATTTCATCAGCAGGCGGTAAAATAATGACATCGTCTGCAAGGGTGGGGGATACAGTATCGCCTTCTGTAATGATGGCAATGATCCTTCCTTTTCTTGCTTTTATTTCCTGCATATTGCTCACTACTTTTTCATGGTAAGAATCTTTTGTTGCAACAAACACAACAGGTAAAGTTTCGGTAACCAATGCAATAGGGCCGTGCTTCATTTCTGC
>JANXWM010000065.1 GCA_025351145.1 Chitinophagaceae bacterium | reverse complement strand
GCGCCGGTAAATTTCAGTGGTAAGTTTGCGATTATTTTTTTGTCTTCAACCAGTTCCATAAGATCTACATGGTTCAGTGCATCAGAAACTTTGTCGAACTGCAAATCTTTTAAAATTGTTCTGTAAACTTTGCCATCAAGGCTTACTTCTGCAAGTTGGAATTCACTTGTGTACACCAAAGACTTTAGAGCCTTTGCTGAGGTATAAAAATTTACCTCTTTTGCGCCGCCGTAAATTACACCCGGCACCATTTCCTGAGAGCGAAGTTGACGGGTGGCTTTTTTCCCGAGTTCGGTCCTCAGTTGTCCTTCGATTGTAATTGATTTCATTTTTATTTGTTTTGTTTATTAAAAAACGTTGAGCTGTTAGCTATTAGCTTCGAGCTATTATTATTAAAGTATTTTGAGCCAGACTTTTCTATTTCAATTAAGCTTCTCTTGCGTCGCACTCTTGTACTGCATCAAGATGGCATCAGTTCCAGTTCAATCATCAAACTCCTTATCTTTTCCCTCTCAACTGCGAATGAATAAAAAGGCTTGTGATACTTTTGTTTTCATAAGCATTCCTTATTGCAATTGCCAGGAGGTCCGCTACTGAAATAACCCTTATTTTGGGGCTTTCTTTTTTTAATGGAATCGTATCACAAACAATCAATTCTTCCAGCACGCTATTCTCAATATTCTCGTAAGCGTTACCACTTAAAATGGGGTGCGTACAAAGTGCCCTTATGCTTCTTGCCCCTTTATCTTTAAGTAACCCCGCCGCCTTTGCAAGCGTGCCACCCGTGTCGCATATATCATCTATCAGTACAATATCCTTACCTGCTACTTCCCCTATTACCACCATGCTTGCTATTTCATTGGCGCGTTTACGGTGCTTATCGCAAATCACCATATCTGCATTAAAATAACTGGCAATTTCCCTTACCCGGTTGGTACTTCCTACATCGGGGGCGGCAAAAGTAAGGTTTTCAAGTTTAAGTTGTTCTATGTAAGGGATGAAAATAGCAGAACTATCTAAATGGTCTACGGGAATATCGAAAAAACCCTGTATTTGAGGAGCATGCAAATCCATGGTTATCACCCTGTTTGCTCCTGCCGCTTCCAGCAAAGTGGCAATTAGTTTTGCGCCGATGGCAACGCGGGGTTTATCCTTTCTATCCTGGCGGGCAAAGCCATAATAGGGAATAACAGCAATAATTTTGTAGGCACTGGCCCTTTTGGCAGCATCTATCATCAGCAAAAGTTCCATCAGATTTTCAGCCGGAGCAAAAGTGCTTTGCACCAGGAAAACATAATCGCCGCGGATACTTTCAAGAAAAATAGGCTGAAACTCTCCATCACTAAATTTCTGGATATTGATTTTACCAAGAGCTGCACCAAAACGCTGGGCTATCCGCCCAGCCAGCTCATGAGAGCCATTACCGGAGAAAATCTTTACTGATGGATCCATAATAAAAGTTAATAAGCGGCGAAGATAGAAATTAGGAAATGAAATTGTAATTTGAATGTTTATAAATTTTCAACATGGATGGAACAACTATTAAAGATTGGGCCGAAGATGACAGGCCACGTGAAAAAATGCTGTTAAAGGGCATAGATTCGCTGAGTAATGCAGAACTGCTGGCGATACTTATTAACAATGGCACGAGGGATAAAAGTGCTGTTGATGTAGCCAAAGAATTATTGAATGCTGTGAATAATGACCTTCAGCAATTGAGCAAATTGTCGGTGAAAGAAATGTTGAAATTAAAAGTAAAGGGAATTGGGGAAGCCAAATCGATTTCAATTGCAGCTGCCCTGGAATTAGGTATACGAAAGGATGCAGCCTTTAAAAGAAAGGAAGTGATATTGAAAAGCAAGGACATTGCGGATTTTTTAAGGGCTAAACTGCAGCATAAAAAGCATGAAGTATTTGCAGTGATCTTTCTTAACAGGGCCTGTAAAGTGAATCATTACGAAATCATTAGTGAAGGAGGGATTACAGGAACAGTTGCTGACCCACGCATCATTCTTAAAAAGGCATTGGCCCATGATGCTGTAAATTTAATTCTCTGCCATAACCATCCCAGTGGCAGTATTAAACCAAGCCGGCAGGATGAGGAATTAACTCGAAAAATTAAGGAAGCTGCGCGGTATTTAGATATTAATGTACTTGATCATATTATTGTAAGTGAAGAAGGATATTACAGTTTTGCTGATGAGGGAATACTATAGATGAGGTCTTATTTTAGTGCCTGGTACTGGCTGTTGAAAGCTGAATAAAATTACTGCGGTACAAGTGTGCGACGCAAGGAACGGTTCACAAAGATTTTTTGCCCGGCTCATAAAATTCTTTTAGAAAAATTATCGCCTCTTTTTGAAATGCAAAAGATAAAAACTACAAAGCCTCATTGCATAAACAGTATGCGATGAGGCTTTGCAGCTTTTGAGGATTGAATCTAACCTAAAAACTTTATTACTATTTTTCTATTACAAATTTTACATGTTTAGAAATTGCTCCGTCATATACTTCAAGGCTGTATGTGCCGGACTTAAGATTAGACAGGTTAAGCTTATAATTGTTATTACCTGCAGTTGCCTGTTCGGATTTTACCATTAAAACTTTGCCAACAACATCTAATACCTTCAATTTGATTGTACCGCTGGTATTACTTGTGTAGGACACATTTATGTTTCCTGCGGAAGGATTGGGGTATAGTGAAAATTGAAGGGCTGTACCTGATGTTACAGATATTGAACTGTTAGTGCCTGATGCTATTGCACCACATGAGTTGGTTACAGTAACTGCATCTGAATAATTACTACAGCCGTTTTGGGTATTTGTAACCAAAACTTTATAAGCACCTTTTACAGTTGCGGTATACCGAACAGCTGTGGCACCGGCAATATTAGCTCCGTCTTTTAGCCATTGGTAAGTAAGCCCAGCTCCCTTAACCGATTTTAAAACAACAGATCCTGCCTGGCAAATATCAAGGCTGCCTAAAGGCGTAATGGTTGGTACAGGCTTATTTTCATCTATACGGCCATCGCAATTATCATCTTTTCCATTACATGCTTTTTCTTTTGCACCCGGATTAATTTTAGGATTTGTGTCGTCGCAATCACCTGCTTTGGTTATATATCCATCTGGTGCAAAGTATGCGATTACCGTATCTAAGCGTGTACCAAAACCATCCCCATCTGCATCTTTGTAAAAAGTACTTTTTGTGTAAACGGGAGGTTTTGAAGCAGTCCAGCCTTGTGAATAAATCGTACGCATTTGATTAAGGTCTGCTAAATGCTCAGGGTGGTTTATCGCAAGGTTTGTATACTCGTTGGGGTCATTCACAATATCATACAATTCTTCACCATATTCCTGCCATGTGCTATACTGGAACTGGCTTGTTCTAACTGCATAACCCATTGCAGAATCACTGCCATCCGGCGGAAACCTTATAACCTGCGAGAAAATAGCTCTCTTCCATGCAGCATCTGGATTTTCCATAAGCGGTACAAAACTTGATCCCTGATTTTCCGTAGGAGCAGGTAAACCTGCAAGTTCATTTAAAGTAGGAAATAAATCAACAGCTTCAACAAGCTGATTACAAACTACACCTCTCTTTTTACCTGGCGCACATACAATAAGAGGAATTCGGTTGCACTCTTCCCAAATGCACAATTTAAGCCAGTTACCACCATGCTCACCCATCATTACCCCGTGGTCAGAAATAAAAACAACGATACTGCTATCCCAAACATTTTTCTTATCGAGATCATCCAGCAATACTCCCAGGTGAATATCCATCTGCATAATTTCTCCATAGTAAGCATGACGGATATCTTGCTGCTCCTGCGGGGTATATTTAATTACATCAGCATTCGCGATCTTGGGGATATCGACGGAGTCATCCAAAGGCTCGGGTTTTAAAGTAATATTTCCTGACCCATTGCCTCTAACGTTTGTGAGTGTGCCTTTTATATCTACTGGCAACAACTTTTGGTTGGCAGCATCTCCTGTTTTATTCCAGTCCTGAATAATAGGTTCATAAGGTGCGTGGGTAGTTAAGCCCAAAGCATAAAAATATGGTGTTGCAACCGGATTATTTATTTTGCCGATCATAGAATCAGTTAACATACCGGTTTCATTTTGGCTTTCTGTTTTTGTAGCTGTATCAATCCACCAATGCGGAGCATCCCAATAGCCATCTTTAGCTGTTTTATCTGCTCCGGGAACAGGACTATTACCTCTTCCTTTTTCCACAACATAATCCCAGGAAATTGTTGGCTCCCAATGGCATGGTCCTACTTTTCCAAATCTTTCTGTTCGGTATCCGTAGTCATGAAAAAATTCAGGCAAAAATCTAAAATTGGTCCCCAAATGCGAACGTGGATCGTCACCGTTAAAAAATATTCCTGTCCTGTCTGGTCTAAGCGCACTTAAAAAAGATGTGCGGCTGGGGCTGCACAAAGCATACTGCACGTAGGTATTTTTGAAAAACACCCCATGCGACATCAAACGGGCAAAGTTTGGTGTGCTTACATCCGGGTTACCATATGCATCGAATTCAATACTCAAATCATCCACTACAACAAAAATGACGTTTGGCTTTTTTTGTGCGTGGGAGACCATAGGTTTAAGCAGCAGGGAAAACAGAAGTACAAAGCAGCATAAAATGTTTTTCATAACTTTTTTGGTTTAAAATTTTGACGTTCTACAAAGCAATTAGTTTAAAGGCAATTAATTTTAGAGTATAAATGTAGAAAAAACTTTGACACCGCCTGTTTTTGAAAGGTATGGTTTAAGTATTATTTAAGCAGGGACTTGAAACCTGTTTGAGCTAATTATTTCAGATACCAGCTTTTATTTTCATAGCATCTTCGTTGCGTCGCAATCCTTTCAGCTGCAAATCAATTGGCATCTTTTACCGATGCGTAACGAAAAATCATAATTAACTCAAACAGCTTCTTAATCTAATCAATCAGGCTAACTGTGCATTATTTTTAATACCAAAGCAAAAGAATTCTCACTTCATCGTTTATATACTTTGTGGTAAAAGCTCAATAAAGTATCTGAATGTACAAGTGTGCGACGCAAGTAAAGCCTGGGATAAATTTGCTGCCGGGTAAATAAATTAGACCTTACCCGGATATACCTGCAGTGCTTTTTCCAAACAATCCATTGCACCATTAATGGCAGTTAAATTGAGCACATAGGCCAATCGAACTTCCTGTTTCCCCAAACCTGCCGTTCCATAAAAACCGGTGGCGGGTGCCAGCATTACCGTTTGATTATTGAACTGAAAATCTTCGAGCAGCCACTGGCAAAATTTATCTGCATCATCAATGGGCAATTTGGCTATAGCATAAAATGCGCCGCCGGGGTTTGGACAAAAAACGCCGGGTATTGCATTGAGCCTTTTAACGATTAAATCCCTTCTTGATTTGTATTCTGCTTTCGTAATATTAAAATAATCATCGGGCAAATCAATGGCTGCTTCGCCTGCAATTTGTGCAAAGCTTGGCGGGCTAAGCCTTGCCTGTGCAAATTTCATTGCAGCATTGTAAAGCTCTTTATTTCGGGTAATAAAAGCGCCTATCCTGCCGCCACAGCAACTGTATCGCTTGCTGATGGTATCCATTAAAACCACATTATCATCTACCCCTTGTAAAAGCATGGCACTAAAATGCGAGCCTTCGTAACAGAACTCCCTGTATGCCTCATCAGCAAACAAATAGAGGTTGTGTTTAATAATGATTTGCCGCAAAATTTCCATCTCTTCTTTGCTGTATAAATAGCCGGTTGGGTTGTTGGGGTTGCATATAACAATTGCCTTTGTTTTAGGCGTTATTGCTTTTTCAAAATCTTCTATTGGGGGCAGTGCAAAACCATTTTCAATATACGAAGTAATAGGCACCACAGTTACCCCTGCTTCTACAGCGAAGCCATTATAGTTTGCATAAAAAGGTTCTGGAATAATTACTTCGTCACCGGGGTCGAGGCAGGCCATAAAGCCAAACAGAATCGCTTCGCTGCCGCCTGTGGTTATCATTATTTGATTGTAATTAATATCAATACCCACCTTTTTATAATAGCTTACCAATTTTTTACGGTAACTCTCATTACCCGCACTGTGGCTGTATTCCAGTATTTTAAAATCAGAATGCCTTACCGCATCAAGTACCATTTTCGGAGTTTCAATATCGGGCTGGCCAATGTTGAGGTGGTACACATAAATGCCTTTTTTCTTTGCAGCTTCAGCATAAGGCACCAGTTTCCGTATTGGCGAAGCAGGCATAATATTGCCGCGGCGGCTGATGGTAAGTTGAGTCATACAGCAAACCTACATTAAAGCTTTAAAATTGCCAACGAAAGAAAGGGTTTCGGAGAAAGGATTTTGCTCTTTCTTTATCCATTTTTTGGTACCGCACATTTGAACATGAATGATGCTTTACTTGCGTCGCACTCTTCTGCAGCATAACTATTTTGAACTTAAGGCTGCTGCTTTAACCCCTGCTGCATTTTTATAATAAACAAACCACTCAGGCTTCGGGATAAAAACACAGCTAAGCAAAACCAGTTAAAAATTTTATTACTGGCTGTTTCCATAGTTGCCTGCAATGCGATTAATTAAAGGTACAAGGTTAGCCTGCCAGGGCAACCGTAAACAGTTGTATTGTGAATATGCGATCTAAATATATCAAAAGTCCGCTATAAAACCAGTCTAAAAAACATTGGGTTTTTGATGGCGAAATGCTTGAAATAAGTAATTAAAAAAGGGTTTAAAATTATTCTAAACCCTTATAAGCTGTTAACCTTAGAACAACAAGCAGTAACCCAGACAACAGTCTGGATGAATTACCGGAGAAGGCCCTGGATTTTTATCCTGCTGCCACTCTGGTTTTTCTTTTTATATAATCCTTAAATCCTGCCGCCCACATATTATCTTTCGCTTTTTAAACGTTTAACAGCTGGTCAATAAAAAATTTAAAAAAACATCTTTTCTTATCTTGCAAACCATGAAACGATATTTTATCCTGTTTTTTTGTTTTACATCCGCATGTTTTTTGCTTCTTAGCTGTACAAAGAATTCAGATACACTTTCATTTCCTGCGCTCAGCGACTATTATCCACTGCAAACAGGGCATGTACTTATTTACCGCTTAGACTCATCACTAATACCACTATACGGCAGCGAACTTGAGGTACGGAGTTACCATGCAAAAGACAGTATCGCCGATACTTTACGCGATAATGCAGGCCGCCTCAGTTACCGGATTTACCATTTTGTTACAGATACACTGGAATCGCAGCCATGGATACCCGTATCCACTTTTATCGCTACTCCACAAGATCAAACCATCGAATTCGTAGACGACAATAACCTCCGTTTTATAAAAATGAAACAACCATTAAGAGATTATTTCAGCTGGCCCGGCAATACATACATTGATACGAAATCGTCCACATCGCCATTTCAATATCTCGACGGATGGAACTACACTTATCAAAACGTTGGTCAGCCTTATACGGTAGAAATGGGTACGCTTGATAACACCGTTACCGTAATGCAGCAAGACGAAACATCACCGCCCGGCCCATTCGACCCCGGCAGTTACCAACAACGCAATTATTCCATTGAAGTATATGCAAAAGGCATTGGTTTGGTATACAAAGAATTTTTACACCGCACCTGGCAAACCACACCAGAGCCTGCAAAATTCGACAATGATACTTATGGCATAAAACTCAGTTTGATAGGTTACCGTTAAGAGAAATAGAAAATATTTTTTGTACCAGGCAGAAAAACTTTACGCATCGTTCCTTGCGTCGCACACTTGTACGATACAATTCTATTGAGCTTTTACCTAAGCGTAGATGGAAGCGTATTGATATATCGTCCGTCATTGCGAGGCACGAAGCAATCTGTGCCATGCACTACAAGTTGTTAATGAAAATAAGAGCAGATTGCTTCGTGCCTCGCAATGACGGGAACGTACAAGAGTGCGACGCAACAGGCGATGCTATGAAATACTTCTGCCCGGCTCAAAATAACTTTCTTTTTAAGGCAAATTTTTTTACAGTCAAGTTTAAAAAATGAATTTTTATATAAAGCCCCTGTTTGTTTTTTTAATGCTGCAATGCATGGCTGTGCAGGGTTTTAGCCAATATCATAAATGGGTAATAAAATTTACTAATAAAAATAATTCGCCTTACAGCATAAGCCAGCCTTCGGCATTTCTTTCTGCAAAAGCTATTGAAAGAAGAACGAAATATAACATTGCAATAGACAGTACCGATCTTCCTGTTAACCCCAATTATATTGAACAGGTTTTATTAAAAGGCGATGTGATGTATTTAAGCCAAAGCAAATGGCTTAACCAGATTTTAATATACTGCACAGATACTGCTTTGATCGATTCGATCAACACTTTGCCTTTTGTAAAAAGCAGTGCGCCGGTCGGCCTCTTGCAATCACAAACAGGAAACCCTGTTGAGCGTTTTACAGAGCCTGTTGAACCACTTATTACTTCATTTCAGAACAGGAGCAACGGTAGCGAAGACACGCTTAATTATGGAAATGCATACAACCAGGTAAATATTCACGATGGAGAGTTTTTACACAATAAAGGGTTTACAGGCAACGGCATAACCATTGCCCTGCTCGATGCAGGGTTTTATCATTACAAAGAACTAAGTGCTTTCGACAGCCTGCGGATGAATAATAAAGTACTGGCCGAAAAAGATTTTGTTGACTACGATAACAGTGTTGATGAAGACAATGCACATGGCATGTATTGCTTAAGTATTATTGCTGCAAATAAACCCGGTATTATGGTAGGCACAGCGCCGCATGCATCTTTCCTTTTACTGCGCAGCGAAGATGATTTCAGCGAATACCCGGTAGAAGAACACAACTGGGTTGCTGCCGCAGAATTTGCTGACAGTGCCGGTGCAGATATGATTACTTCATCGCTGGGTTATAACCTGTTTAACGATCCGCAATTTAACCACAGCTACAATGACATTTATGCGAACAGCACAACCGTAAGTAAAGGCGCAGCAACGGCTGTGCGTAAAGGAATGATTGTAACCAACAGCGCCGGCAACGAAGGCAATAACTCCTGGAAGTATCTTATTTTTCCGGCCGATGCTGATAGTGTATGCAGCGTAGGTGCAGTAAATAATGCAGGGCAAATTGCTTCCTTCAGCAGTTATGGTTACCCCGGTAAAATAAAGCCCAATGTGGTTTCGGTTGGTTCTGGTACAACTGTTTTTGGAACAAATGATATGCCCGTTACCGGCAGCGGTACCTCTTTCTCAAACCCCAATATAAACGGATTAATTGCCTGCCTGTGGCAGGCTTTTCCAGGCTATAACAATATGACCATTTTAAATGCTGTTTACCAGAGTGCAGACAGGTTTAATAATCCCGATAACAGGTTTGGTTTTGGTATCCCCAACATGAAGCAGGCATATCTTATCTTAAAAACCAAACAAAATATTGATCTGTATGGCAACGACTGGCTGTTTGCAAATCCTGACCCATTTACAAACCGTATTGATTTAAAATTGATTGGCCAAATTGATGGCAATGCGACTATTTCTTTGGTTGATAATGATGGGAATATTATTAAAACAATTTCACTTGCCACAAGCCAGCAGGAAGTGTACGATACTGCTTTTGTTGATCTTGGCGATTATCCCGGAGGGCCATATTTTGTAAAATATACTGATAACGCAGTTTCCAGAACCATTTCATTAACAAAGACCGGCGTTATTTTGAAAGACTGGCTGGTAGTGGTTCCTGTACCTTTTACCACAAAACTCTCAGTGTATATTAAAGCCCAGGAATCGGGTAAGGCAAACATTCGTTTAATTGATGCTGCGGGAAGAATCATTGAAACAACCAAACTTGACCTGGTGCAAAATAATTATTACACCTTCAGTTTTAAATCTGCTGGCTCCCTTCCACACGGAATTTATTTTATTCAGTATTTTGGCACAAAAAAGAAAACCATCAAGCTGTTGAAGTAAAAAGTAAAACCTGATTATTCTTTTCAAGAGAAAATTTAGTAATTTCAGTTTCTAAATTGTCCTTGAATCATATCCTGAATAACCAAAAAAATGCTCATACTCCAATGAGCCCAATATCAAATGAAAAAAATAATCACTACCCTGGCGATTGCTATTGTTGCAGCTATAGCCTTGCACCAAGCAAGACAAACAGGATCAGCAATTTTCGGTTAATGGCATTGATGAAGAAAGAACTCTGATTTTAAATGGAATAAGCGCAGCCAGTTTAATTCTCCCTGCAAGCGATGATTATATGACTATTCCTCAGGATCCCAATAACCCCTTAGCCCCGGAAAAAGTAGCACTTGGCAAATTATTGTTTCATGAAACCAGGTTAGGTGAAATTCCAAAAAGCCCGATTAATCTGTATACCTATTCCTGTGCAAGCTGCCATATAGCAGAAGCAGGTTTTCAATCAGGTCTTGCACAAGCCATTGGTGAAGGTGGTTCAGGATTTGGGCTTTATGGAGAAGCCAGGATACCATCTTTTCTGTGTGAAGCAGATTCAATAGATGTACAGCCCATAAGGGCACCTTCAGTTATGAATACAGCCTATCAGGATGTTGTTTTATGGAATGGTGGATTTGGAGCAACAGGCGTAAATGCAAATACGCAATCTTCATGGACGCCGGGTACGCCATTAGAAGCAAATTTTTTGGGGTACGAGGGTTTAGAATCACTTGCAATAGGTTCGCAGGAAAAACACCGGATTATAATAGACACAACATGGTTAGCTGCCGATTCAACTTACAAAAGCCTTTTCACCCTTGCTTTTCCTGATTTACCGCAAGAAGAAAGAATTTCAAAAAATACGGCAGGCCTTGCTATAGCTGCTTATGAAAGAACAATACTTGCTAATCAGGCTCCCTTTCAAAGATGGCTAAAAGGCGAAAAAAAAGCAATGACTGCCGATGAAAAAGCAGGTGCAAAATTATTTTTCGGCAAAGCAAAATGCGGAGGCTGTCATACAGGGCCCGCATTAAATTCCACAGCCTTTTATGCACTCGGCATGTCCGACCTCCAGAATGGGATTAGTGGTGTAATAAATATTAAACCAGGTAATACAGAAAGCAAAGGAAGAGGGGGTTTTACCGGAATAGATTCCGACTTGTACAGGTTTAAAGTACCACAGATTTACAATCTTAAAGATGTAAAGTTTTTTGGCCATGGATCTTCCTTTACCTCCTTAACTGATGTTATTAAATATAAAAACAATGCCGTTTCTCAAAACCCAAACGTTGCCGTTTCGCGGTTACCCAAAAAGTTTGCCCCACTTAAATTAACCGATGATGAGATTGGGGAAATTGTAAACTTTATAGAAAACGCACTTTACGATCCTTCTTTAAAAAGATATGTTCCTTTCAGTGTGCCATCGGGCAACTGCATTCCCGATAACGATACACAGGCAAAATTTGACAGAGGCTGTAATTGATATGTATGTCTCTCTTACAATTATATATTTTTGAGCCAATCTTCATAGTTACATGGCATCGCCTCTTGCGTCGCACTCTTGTACATTCCGAACATTTCTGAGCAGTTAGCTCAACATCACTCCAAAGTGCTTTTTTTATTGATCATTAACTACTTACATCGCTTAAAAAATTTAATGTGGTAAAATTTGTATTTTCAAAACGAATTCTGTTATCTTCATCATTCACCAAAATTAACGTTCGTTTATGAAAAAAATTTTAATCCTTTCTGCGGGTATGTTTGCAGTTGCAGGCATAGTTACCGCTCAAACAAACACATTTCCTTTAACAGGTAATGTAGGTATAGGTACATTGGCTCCCGCCTCTGCCTTACAGGTTGTTGGTACTACACGTATGGGCTCTGCTACAAGTTACGCCGGGGTAGACGCGAACGGTAACCTCCAGTTTACAGGAGGTTCTGCTTACAAAGTTCCAGGTAATACATATGCATTCCAGTATGCAACCAACACCAACTATGGTCTTTTTTTCAATTCAACTAATCTTTCTATTGATTACAAAACGGGTGCTTCTTCTACAGTGTGGACTGTAGGTGTAACTACCGGTTATGGTAATTTATCCGGCAAATTAGGTATTGGCATTGCACCAACTGCTGCTTCCAAAAAACTGGAAGTTAGTGCAGGTGATATTAGAATGTCACTGCCTTCAACATCAACTGACTCAAATACCGTTCTTGAATTTGTAAACAACAGAACTGGTGCTCTTGACTGGAAATTTGAAAATTACAACAATCCCGCTTTTGATCCAGGTAGCCTTTATGTAGAATTTGCAAACGACAACTTTGCAAGTGATGCTAATCTTAGCATAGCTGCTTATTGGGATTCTGGTTATGCTGTTGGCGGTACAGATTACGGTATCAGGTATTGGGTACTTGGCAATATGTATGCTGATGCATACTACCAAGCCTCCGATTCCAAGTTGAAGAAGAACATTAACGATTTTAACGGCGGTCTTAAGATCATCAATCAACTGCAACCTAAAACGTATTATTACAACGCTGATAAATACAATGCTTTAGGTTTGAACAAAAATTTGAACTATGGTTTCCTTGCACAGGACCTTGAAAAAGTAGTTCCTGAAATGGTTACCACACAGAAAGCTTTGGTAAGCAAAGATGCAAACGGCCGTCACTATGAGGATGTGAAACTCGTTTCAAACATGACATTGATCCCTATCCTTACTAAAGCAGTGCAGGAACAGCAGGCACAGATTGATGAGCTGAAAACTATGGTTGAAAAATTAACGCAAAGCCTTGCAGCAGTTACAGGTACACAGGATAATGCAGTTGCTTCTGTAAATGTTTCAAGTGCAACACTTGGTCAAAACATTCCTAACCCGCTTAATGGCAGCACAAATATCCGTTACAGTATTCCTTCAGGTGCATCAACTGCACAAATGGTTATTACTGATAACACAGGTAAAACTATTAAGCAAATACAGTTAAGCAAAACAACTGCAGGTACAATTAATATCGATGCTTCTTCTTTAAGCTCCGGTACTTATAACTACTCATTAATTGTAGATGGTAAACTTGTTGACAGCAAGAAAATGGTGGTAGCGAAATAATCATTAATTTCTTTTAAAAAAGGCGCTGCATTTAATTTTGCAGCGCCTTTTTTTATGCCGTATAATTTAATTTTTTTAACCAGGCAGAAGTATTTCATAGCATCGCCTCTTGCGTCGCACTCTTGTACTTTCAGTAATTCTATTGAACACTGTGCAGGCTGGTTTACAAAATTAAACTGCTTTAAATGCAGTTGAGCATACGCTTCTATATAAGTCGATACTAACTAATTGAAAATCAGCAAAAAAATTTGCGACTTATTTCGCCACATGACGCAACGCCGCCGTTGCTGGGAGACTTCGGTAAAAGCCGGGTATGATTGGAACGTACAAGAGTGCGACGCAAGAAAAGCTTAATAGCATTGCTTCCGCCCGGTTCAAAATATCTCTTTACCTTATTTAGCAATCCTCTCCTGCCATGCAAGCATGCCGCCGGTAAGGTTTACCGCATTTTTAAAACCAACCTGTTCCATAAAAAGGCTTGCCATACCACTACGGTTGCCGCTGCGGCAATAAACAATTACCTCATCATTTTTCCAGTCTTCAATATCGTCGAACTGCATGGTTTGTATTTTACCCAGCGGTAAATGTGTGCCGCCAATATTAAATTCGGCCCTTTCGTAATCTTCACGCACATCAAGTAAGTGCGGTGTTTCGCCTTTATCAAGACGGGCTTTAAGTTCTTCTACGGTAATTGTGGTCATGATGTATTATTTGCTTATAACTAAAGTTGATTATTGCGGCGCGGTTGTATCTTTTACGGGCGGGTTTGTACTTATCCATATATCCACTATTTCACCTGCACGTATTTTATTAACAGCAGGAGGTTCCCCGGCGGCAGTTGCGTCAGCATACCGCGCAGGTTTTTGAACGTTTATATATGCATTTGAAGTATCGGATATTGCACCCATAGCTATAATAGCGCCCAATTCAATATTATTGGTGCTGAGGTAACTGCGGGCTTCGGCAACCGTCATGCCAACAAGATCTGGAACTTCCATTTGTTCCTCTCCCAACCCATTACCAATAACAAGGTCAATGCTGCTGCCCATATTTATTTTGGTACCTGGGGCTATAGGGTTTCCATTAAGCAATTGTTCTTTTACAGCGTTGCGGGCAATATCTGGTACATAAGTAAGCTCGCCCGATTTTAACCCAAGGCTTTGCAGGTACAATTGCGCACTCTTGAACGAAAAGCCGCGCAGATCGGGCATTTCAACCAATGGCGGTACAGAACGGTTAATGGTTAAGTAAATGGTTCTGCCAGATTTTACTTCCGCATCAACATCAGGTGACTGGCGCATTACCTGCAGGGGCTTTGCTGTATCTGCGTAAATAGAATCCTGTATGCCTGCTTCTAAACCCACGGCTTTCAGCGCTTTTACAGCATCGTTGTAATTCATGCCAACAAGCAAAGGTACTTTTTGTGTTTCCCCATGCTTTGTAATAACACCGAGCAGGCTGAAAAAAAGGAATACGAGTAATAACACCGCCAGTATAACTACCAGCAGGTTTACAAAGAAAGATTTATTGGTAATGAATTTAAACACGTTTTATTTTTGGCATTTTTAGAACTGAGCAATAGTGGTTTTGTATGTGCAATCAGTATTACACAAACGCTTCTTCAATTAACGCTGTATAAAATTCTTTTAGTGTCCAGCCCATTGCTTTCACCTGTTGCGGTACAAGGCTTGCCTCACTTTGCCCGGGAACAGTATTTACTTCAAGCATAAAAGGTTCCCCCGCTTTTTCGTTGTAAATAAAATCAATCCTCACAATACCGCGGCAGTTGAAAGTACTATAAATCTTTTTAGCTGCGTTTCTAACTTTTCCGGCAACAGATTCATCCACGTTTGCAGGTGTTATCTCCTCACTTTTGCCCAGGTACTTTGCTTCATAGTTAAAAAAATCCTGGGTGGTAATTATTTCTGTCATTGGCAATGTAACGATTTCACCTTTTCTTCTAAAAACACCAATGGTTAATTCTCTGCCCTCAATAAATTCTTCTACAAGTACCTGGTCATCTTCGCGAAAAGCTTTTTCTATTGCGGCGCCAAGCTGTTCTGATGCATTGTTTACTTTAGACATACCTATACTCGACCCACCATTATTTGGCTTTACAAACAAGGGGAACTGAAGTTGGTTTACCACTTCTTCAGAACTTACAAACCTGTTTTTAAACAATAGTACAGAGCGTGAAACCCTTATGCCGCTTACCTGTGCCACCGCAACGGTATATTTTTTATTAAATGTAATGGCCGATGTGGCAGCACCGCAACTGGTGTAAGGAATTTTAAGCATATCGAAATAACCCTGCAGCCTTCCATCTTCGCCAGGGTTGCCATGAATGCACATCAACGCTGCGTCAAAAGTAATTTTCCTGTCGCCTTCAGTTATGGAGAAATCGTTTTTATCTACTGTAATTTTACTCCCGTTGGCCTGTGTATAAAACCAGCCTTGCGGTGTAATATCAATCGTGTACAGATCAAATTTTTCTTTGTCAACATTGTTCTCAACGGTAACGGCGCTTTTATAACTTATCTCCGCTTCACCGCTGTAACCGCCTGTTACGAGGGCTATTGTTTTTTTCATGAAGTACACTGATTAATTTAAAGAAGCAAAGAAATAGAATTTTTTATGAAGGAAACTTTAATTAGTTACTGCTTT
>JANXWM010000063.1 GCA_025351145.1 Chitinophagaceae bacterium | reverse complement strand
TCTCCGTTAATGGCGCCTGCAAAAGAAGAACTTGCTGCTGCCATTGAAGCAACTTTATTCAGCACGGCTTCTTGCCCTGATTCTGTAAAAGTTGTTGCGCCATCTGCAACCATCGCCTGCACACATTGCGTCCAGCGAACTGCGCCAGTTAACTGCTCAATTAAATTTTGCTTTATTTCTGCTGCGTCTGTAACCGCTTTTGCCACCACATTTTGATAAACAGGGCAAGAAGCCGTGCTGAATAAAGTTGCTTCAATGGCAGCAGCAAGTTCTTCTTTTGCAGGCGCCATTAACGGAGAATGAAACGCGCCGCCAACAGGCAGCACCAGTGCACGTTTTGCGCCTGCCGCCTTCATTCTTTCGCAAGCAATTTCAATGCCTTTTACAGAACCGCTGATCACCAACTGGCCGGGGCAATTATAATTTGCAGCCACTACTATTTCGCCGGTCTCTGCCTGAACTGCCGCGCAAATTTCTTCTACTTTTTCATCGGCCAAACCAAGCACTGCCGCCATGGTGGAAGGATTAAGTTCGCATGCTTTCTGCATGGCTTTTGCACGGATGCTTACCAGCTTTAATGCGTCTTCAAAGCTTAAAGTATTATTGGCGACGAGCGCAGAAAACTCGCCAAGTGAATGGCCTGCCACCATATCTGGCTTTGCATTCTCAATTGTTTTATAAGCCGCAACAGAATGAAGAAATATGGCGGGTTGTGTTACGTTGGTTTGCTTTAATTCTTCATCAGTTCCGCTGAACATAATATCGCTGATACGAAAGCTAAGGATCTCATTTGCCTGTTCGAATAACGCTTTGCAGGATGGGTTAGACTCGTATAAGTTTTTTCCCATTCCGCTGAACTGTGCGCCCTGGCCGGGAAATATGAAAGCATGTTTACTCATAATTGAAGTTTAAGTGGCATCAAAAATAAAAGGTTTGTATGGAATAAATCCAAACAAACCTTAAATGTAAAATTTGTGCTTATTAAAAAGATTGCTATTGTGAAGCATAGCCGCTTAAAGATATGCTGTACAAGAGTGCGACGCAAGGAACGATCCGCAAAGGTTTTTAGCCCGGCCCAAAAAAATTACTAACTCAAGTGGGCGGTAATTAATTTTAAAAACTCACTGCGTGTTTTGTCTTTTTCAAACTCGCCGTAAAAAGCAGAAGTAGTAGTTACCGAGTTTTGTTTTTGCACGCCGCGCATCATCATGCACAAATGTTTTGCTTCAATTACAACGGCTACGCCCTGCGGGTTTAGGCCTTCGCGAATGGCATCCATAATCTGCACGGTAAGGCGTTCCTGCACCTGCAGCCTGCGTGAAAAAACATCTACCACACGGGCAATTTTGCTTAAGCCAGTGATCCATCCGTTGGGGATGTAGGCGATGTGCGCCTTGCCAATAAAAGGCAGCATGTGATGCTCGCACATACTGTAAATTTCAATATCTTTTACAATGATCATTTCGCTTACCGCCTCGTGAAACTTGGCCGAATTAATAATATCCACCGCATTCATCTGGTAGCCCTGCGTAAGGTATTGCATCGCTTTTGCCATGCGCTCCGGTGTTTTTAAAAGCCCTTCACGCTCTGCATCTTCGCCAAGTAAACCAATGGCATGTTTGTAATTTTCAGCAAGCTGAATGGTTACCTGCTCATCGTACTGTTCCGTTTTTTTGTATGACATTCTTCAATGATTGTAATGTAATTTTTTTTATGTACCCGGCTTTTGTAATTCTATGAAACTTTACTTGCGTCGCACTCTTGTACTTTCGGTAATTCTATGCAGCTAAGTACGTTCACAAAGCTATTTTTGTTTGAAATGTTAAACCGGGTATTCAACAAAATTTCTTTCTGTTTCGTAAAGGCGAACCTGTAAGTCAAGCTCTGCTTTAATCCTGGGCCGCAGCAAATTATAGATCACCTTTACAATATTCTCTGCAGTTGGATTGAGGTTACTGAATTCAACTGTATCGAGGTTAAGGTTTTTGTGATCGAATTTATCCAGCACATTTGCTTTAATAATATCGCTCAATAATTTTAAGTCCATCACATAACCAGTTTCGGCATTTGGCTCGCCAATAAGCTTTACCACCAGTTCATAATTATGACCATGATAATTGGGGTTGCTGCATTTACCAAAAACCTGCATATTGGTTGCATCGCTCCATGCAGGATTGAACAGGCGGTGTGCTGCATTAAAATGTTCTTTGCGATATACTGCTACTTTATTGTTCATTCCGGTTACAAATTAAGAAAGATTTTCTGCTTCATATTGTCTGCACACTTACTTAATCTTTATAAAAAGCAAGTTGATTAACAGGATTGAGGTTAAATAGTTTTCAGTTACCAAAATATTCCACATAAATGCGCGGTGTTTCGTAAAGCTTTATGCAGTGCAGCTTAACGTTTGCAGGAAGATGCGGCTCTATCTGCTGCCAGATGCCTATTGCAAGATTTTCGGTACTGCACATTTGACCCTGCATAAAATCAACATCAAGATTGAGGTTTTTGTGATCAACGTTAATAATTACCTGGTCTTTAATAATGGTCTTTAATTTTTTCACATCCATTAAAAAACCTGTGTCTGCATCTGGCTCGCCTTTAATGGTAACATAAAGGTAGTAATTGTGACCATGCCAGTTTTCGTTGGCGCACATACCAAAAACTTCTTCGTTCTTTTCTTTGCTCCAGCCGGGGTTATACAACTTGTGCGCCGCATTAAAATGTTCCTGACGTGTAAGATAAACCATCGCTCAAATAAAAATTTTGCCAAAGGTAATATAAACACCTTAACCCCCTAAGGGGTGACTTAAAGCTTCGCTTTTTTGTGTACGCCATTTACCCGCATTGGATAAGCAAGGGAACAAGAGCCCATCCCGACAAGTTGTACTGCCTGTACCAGCTAACCGTACCTGCACTAAAAAACAAAAAGCCGCCCAGAATTTTCTTAACCCCAGATTTTGCAGTTGGGTGTATTGGCTGTTAAAAGCTCCCTGTTATTACTACAGTTCAAGTGTGCGACGCAACAAAAGCCCGATAGATATTCACTTGCCGGGCTCAAAAAAACCTACTGCAAAATTTGGGTTAAACATATTACCCTGCGGAAGATTTGGAACAGCATGAGTTTTCTTTTTAAAATTAAAAAGATTATTTATCTTACTCTATCAATCAGCAACAATATTTTAATCAGCTTTATAACCTAACGTATGCTTATGAAAAAGTTTGCTCTTGCAACAATTATCTGCCTTGCCTTCTTTTTAAGAGGTATTGCACAAACTACAGATTCAGTTTACTCTGAAATGAAAGTAAATGGTGTATGGCAAAAAAATGAACTTGATATTCTTACCCGGGATGCTTCCTGTTCCGTTGTTTCACTCCTTGCTCTGGCGTGGAATGAAAGTTCACAATCGTGGGTAAATTCTTTTCTTTCCACTTATAGCAATAACAATGCAGGAACGTCTTTTGAGGCGCTTACCCAAAGCTGGGATGCAGTAAATAATTTATGGATAAATAATTCAAAATCATTTGGCTTTTCAAGCAACGGAGGATCGAAGAATACCTATTTATCCCAGACATGGGATGCACTCTCCAATTCATGGATCAACAGCTACAGGCTCGTAGATATCCTTGACGGTGAGGGCAGAACAATTGTAAATGAATTTGACCTTTATTCAAATAACGAATGGCAAAAAATTCAAAGGGGCTTACTCTCTTATGATGCCAACAATCATATTGCCGAAACAATATTCCAGACCTGGGCAAACAATCTATGGACCAACAATTCGAAAACCACTTACAATTATACAGGTAAAGGACTAATGCTGGATTATTTGTGGGACAATGGAAACAGTGCCTGGACGTTATTTAGAAGAACTTTTAACGATTACCTCAACGGTACTGCTCTTTCTGAAAAAACGCTGGGGCAAA
This sequence comes from Chitinophagaceae bacterium, assembly GCA_025351145.1. Taxonomy (GTDB): domain Bacteria; phylum Bacteroidota; class Bacteroidia; order Chitinophagales; family Chitinophagaceae; genus Limnovirga. Next base: position 3,762 of record JANXWM010000063.1, on the reverse strand, counting down.
TTGTTTCAGGATCCACCTGGCAAAACAATTTCCGCAGTAAGCAGACATACAATGACAGTAACCTGGAACTCTCAGCGTTTCAACAAAATTGGGATGTAAACACACAGTCATGGATAAATTCTTTTCAACAAAAACTGGATTACTACGCAAACAGTAACCAGGATCATTATCTGTTTGAATTTTGGGATGCAACCACCAATTCATTTAGTTCGGGGTACAGGTCAACAAGTACAGATGTTTCCTGTTCTCAAACTTTGCAACTCGTTCCAGTTTCTGAAATAGAAAATAATAGAGGTGTACTGGTGCAAAACAAGAACGGAAATTATATGGTGCATCGAATGCCTGCTGTAAAAACAAACAACATTCAAAGAACGCTCAACCCGCTTGCCGGTAACAGGAACAGCCTGGTATATGATTTTACTTTTAACGGTAGCGGCAACCAGCCAAAACAATATGCTTTTGAGTTAATTCTTTCAACCGCTGCAAAACCACAAAACATCAAAAGCAAAACGGCTGACAATGCCATTACAATAAATAAAAGCAGTTTTATACTATCGCCCAATCCTGCAAAAACTTATTTTAATATCAACCTGTCTGCCTGGAAAAATGCAGGAGATATTGTGATGAAACTTTCAGACATTTCGGGTAAACTTATCATACAGCAAAAAATGAATGCGGGAATACAAAAAGTAAATCTTCCTGCCTTGCAAAAAGGAGTTTATATCGTAAGTGTTAGTTCAGGAAAAGAAATACAAAATCAAAAATTGGTTATTGAGTAGATATATAACATAGATTGAATAAACACGATAACATTCTTTTACCCAGCTTTTTAATAAGCATGTAAATTCCGTTGCGTCGCACTCTTGTACTAAAGAATAGATTTGAGCAACGCGAAGTAACTAAAGCAACGTGCATCTTTGCGGGGAAACCCGTCTGACCGGACGGGCAGGGAAGCAATCTGCTGTAATTTTTTCGGAAAGATTCCATTGCAGTCCACAGATTTGACTCGGAGGCCTGCCAATCACACACAATGTTATGCAGTACAAGAGTGCGACGCAACCAGGATGCCATGTAATCCAAAGCCGGGCTAATAAAAAACTTAGCTATTTTACTTTTCTTCTATAATCTTCACGCCCCATGCTTCTAATTGCAATTGTTTATTTTTTTCAATTGCTTCGTTAAGCAACAATTCTCCGCACTATCTCTCCAAAGGTTTATACATTAGTCCGCAGGGATAAGGGCAAAAAAGGCCAGGCAGGGGAATATTTTTTTTAATAATACATCATTAAAAAATAGATGGATAAGAATATATTTACGCATCATTGATACGATTTAAAATATACCATAAACTTTAAGCGCATGATGGGTAAGATAGAAAATGAACGGCTGTCGTATTCATCTAATAACAGGAATTGGAAAAAATGGGGCCCTTACCTTTCTGACCGGCAGTGGGGTACAGTTAGAGAAGATTATAGTCCAAATGGGCAAACCTGGAACTACATTAATCATGATCTTGCCCGTAGTTACGCCTATCGTTGGGGAGAAGAAGGCATTGCAGGTTTTTGTGATACAGATCAGATATTATGTCTTGCCCCTGCATTCTGGAATGGCAAAGATGCCATATTAAAAGAAAGGCTTTTTGGGTTGACCAATGAAGAAGGTAATCACGGTGAGGACGTGAAAGAACTGTATTTTCATCTTGATTCTTCACCCACGCATTCGTATTGCAAATTTTTGTACAAATATCCGCAGGAACCATTTCCTTATATGGACCTGGTGCGGCAAAACAAGAAAGACCGCTTAAGCCCCGAATATGAATTACTCGATACAGGCATATTCAGGGATAACCGTTATTTTGATTGTTTTATTGAATATGCAAAAGCAGATATCAATGATATCCTGATGAAGGTTACCGTATATAACCGGGGGCCTGAGCCCGCAACAATTCATGTTCTGCCGCATCTGTGGTTCCGCAATTTCTGGAAACACAATCCCCGATTTTCTAAGCCTGAAATTGCTTCAGTTTCCGCCAATTGCCTGCAAACAAGTTCTGCACGCAATGGCAGTTTTTTTGTTTATCACGAAGGTGGTGAACAATTGTTCTGTGATAACGAAACAAATAACCGGCGGATGTACAACAGGCCCAATGATTCGCCTTTTGTAAAAGATGGCATCAACAACCATATCATCCAGAAAGAAGATACAGTCAATCCCCAAAAAAAAGGGACCAAGTCAGCTATTTGGTTAAAGCAAAAAATCCAGCCGGGGGCTTCTGCCACCTTTAAAGTAAGGTTAAGCAAAAGCGAAATGAAAGACCCCTGGGCTGCGTTTGACGAAATATTCATTAAGCGCCGGTCAGACACCGATAAATATTTCGATGAGCTGGCACCCAAAAAATTATCCCCTGCGCATAAATCATTGCTGCGGAGTTCGGTAAGTGGCTTGCTGTGGACCAAACAATTTTATTATTTGGATGTGTTCAAGTGGCTGTTTGGAGAACCCAACGAAACGGTACCCAATCGCAATTATCAGCGCAATTACGACTGGCAACACCTTACCTGCCGCAACATCATTTCCATGCCTGACAAATGGGAATACCCTTGGTTTGCGGCATGGGATCTTGCTTTTCATGCAGCCATTTTTGTGCATATAGATCCCGATTTTGGCAAGCAGCAGTTACTCGTGGTACTTCGCGAATATTACATGCATCCCAACGGACAAATTCCGGCATACGAATGGAACTTCAGCGATGTAAACCCTCCCGTACATGCCTGGGGTGTTTGGTATGTGTACGAAGCCGATAAGAAAAAAACAGGCGTTTCTGACTGGGATTTTCTCGAAAGGGCTTTCCAGAAATTACTCATGAATTTTACCTGGTGGGTAAACCAAAAAGATGCGAATGGAACAGATATTTTTGAAGGTGGTTTCCTCGGCTTAGATAACATTGGTGTGTTTGACAGAAACCACATGCCCCCCGGCATTAAAAAACTACAGCAGGCCGATGCTACAAGCTGGATGGCTATCTATGCCATCAATATGCTGCGCATGTCGCTCGAATTAGCCGGGCATAACCAGGCTTATGAAGAATCGGCCGCCAAGTTTTTCAGGCACTTTTTAAATATTGGCTGGGCCATGCACCATATCGGCAAAAAAGATATTTCGCTATGGGATGAAACAGATAAATTTTATTATGATGCCATTCAGTTTGAAAACGGCACAAGCCAGCGTTTAAAAATCCGTTCCCTTGTAGGGATTATTCCATTATTGGCAGTGGAAATTATTCATGGCAATGTATTTAAAAACCTGCGCCAGTTTAATACCCGGTTAGAAGTGATCAGGCTTACCCGGCCCGATCTTACACGCATCATTTCCGATATTGATAAGAAGAATAAAGATGGCAATTATTTATTTGCCATAATGATTGATGACCGGCTCGAAAGCCTGTTAAAAAGGCTGCTGGATGAGGCAGAGTTTTTATCAGATTATGGTATCCGCTCCCTCTCCAAAAGCCATAAAGAGCAGCCTTATACTTTTGGCTACCAGGGCAGCAATTACAGCATTCAGTACGAGCCCGGAGAAAGCTCCAGCTCAATGTTTGGTGGTAATTCCAACTGGCGTGGCCCTATCTGGATGCCGCTGAATTACCTCATCATCAATTCCATTAGAAAATATTACGCTTATTATGGCGATAAGTACACTTTTGAATTTCCGGCAGGTTCGGGCACTATGCTCAACCTTAAACAAATTGCCAATGCGCTTACC
>JANXWM010000058.1 GCA_025351145.1 Chitinophagaceae bacterium | reverse complement strand
GATCTGTTGATTTATTGCCTATTTTCCATACAGGTGTTCCTAACCTTATTCCTTATCAGCTTGCCACAGGTAAAAATGGTAACCCGCTTGCAGCAGGTAAACCATTTATAAACAACTTCCTGCCAAATGGTGGAGATATGTTAAGGTTGAATATGGCTGTACCGGTAACCAAACGTGATGATCCTGCATTCAGCAGCGAAGGCCTTGTTCAGGCAGCAGTACTGGGTTTACTTGATTCAAATTATAATAAAACAACAGCGCTACAGTTCATACCTAATATGGATGGTTTCCCTAACGGCAGAAGGCTGGAAGATGATGTTACACGAATTGAATTACAGGCCGTAGCAGGTGTTGTGCTTGCAGCAATTGATTTGCCTTATGATGATTATGATGGTACCAGCCTTGTTACTCCTGATCTTCTGAATGTACTCGGTTATACAACAGGTGTTGAACACAATGATGCTCCAATTGATACCCGTTTTCCTTTTGTTGCCTTACCATGGTCTGGTGTAAACCCAAGATGTGGTTGTGCCGGCACCCAGGATGCAGCAGCTCCAAAAGTTTCTGGACCAGCGACTGTAGCAAATCAAATCACAGGTAAAGAAGTTGCAGCACCGGATTTTATTGTATCTGCTTATCCTAATCCGTTCGCGGCAAGCAGTACTGTAAAATACCGTGTTACCAAACCTTCAAGTGTATCTATCGGTGTGTACGATGTAAATGGCAAACTGGTTAAAGTATTAGTTAACCAAAATCAAAGTGCAGGTACTTACAGTGTTCAGTGGAATGCAGGCAATGCGGCACATGGAATTTATTTCATCAATGCTGTTATTGACGGTAACCTTAAGCAAAGTGTACGTGTTACAAAACAATAATTATTAAAATATAAGTCCGTGGTATTTAACTGCGGACTTATATTCCTTAGTGGTTCAAACCCCATAAAACTTCCATTATGAAAAAGAATATTATTTACACGATTGTTTTAATAGGTTTTGTTGCAGCTATTGGCGCAATATTCTATAAATATAAAAGCAATCCAGCGGCCGTTACTAACCCACCATCTTACACCCTGCTTGCCCGCAAAGGCGCAGCCGAAAATGCACCCGAATGGTTAAAAGTAAAAGCACAGGCTTATAAACTTTTAGCAAACATAAAAGCCAACCCTAAAGACACTAAATCGCAAATACAGATTGCTACATTGTTTATACAGGAAGCCCGTGCAACCGGCAACTATGCTTATTATGATAAAGCAGCCATGAAATATGTAAACGATGTACTTGCTGCAGACACTTCAAATTTTGAAGCGCTTACTTTAAAGTCGCTCCTTTATTTATCTCAGCACCACTTTGCTGATGGCCTTGAACTGGCTCAAAAAGCAAAATCAAAAAATCCTTACAACGCATTTGTTTGGGGCATCATGGTTGATGGAAATGTAGAAATGGGTAACTATGATTCCGCAGTTTCTAATGCCGATAAAATGTTATCTATTCGCCCGGATATGCGCTCTTATTCACGTGCTTCTTACCTGAGAGAAATTTATGGTGATTACCCCGGTGCAATTGATGCAATGAAAATGGCAGTTGAAGCTGGCATGCCCGGCGATGAAGGTACCGAATGGACAAGGGTGCAACTTGGCCATCTTTACGAGAATACCGGCGATATGGAAAGCGCAGCCATGCATTATACTATCGCATTACAAAACAGGCCGGGTTATGCTTATGCACTTGCGGGCCTTGCACGGTTGGCAACTGCGCAAAAAGATTTTAAAAAAGCCATTCAGTATTACCAGCACGCAGATTCTTCTGTTACAGATTTTTCTATAAAAGAAGCCGAGGCAGATGTGTACCGCCTTATGAATCAGCAAGACAAAGCAAATGCAATGCAGCAAAAAATTATTGATGATATGACCAAAGAAGCGCAAACTGCCAATGATGATCAAAACATTGGTCACTATGTAGATAAAGAACTGGCTTACGCTTACCTTAAAATAAAAGATATTGACAATGCAGAAAAACATGCGCTGCTTGAGTACAACCGCCGTCCCGACAATATAGATGTAAACGAATGCCTGGCGTGGGTATATTACAACAAAGGCGATTATAATAAAGCGCTTGGTTATATAAATACCGCGCTTAAAACAAACTGTAAAAACCCAACATTGCTATGCCGTGCCGGCTTAATTTATGCAAAAGCAGGCGATAAGCCATTGGCCAAAGTAACGCTGGAAAATGCTTTAAAAGCAAATGCAAATATTACCGACAATCTTAAAGTTGAAAGCCTCCATATTTTGCAAACGCTGTAAAATATTTTTCACTAACAGAAATTATTTTATTGGCCCGGCTGTTGAACATGAATGAAGCTTTAGTTGCGTCGCACTCTTATACGTTCTGAATTTTATTGAGCTTTTAACAGCCAATACAACATCATAACCAGTCGCAGTAATGGTTTTAAGCCCTCTTAGTTTTAGCCCTCTTCTTTGGAGAGGATTGGGTGAGGTATCGCCAATGCAGTTAATCAAACATATTTTTAAAATGAAACCCCTCATACAACATACCAATCATACTAAACTGCTTGCATGCATCATCTGCCTGCTGGCAGCACTGCCTGTATTTGCACACCCCATTAATATAACTATGGAGCGTGCACCAACAGAAGATGTGGTTTGGTTCTATTTTAAAATGGGCATCACACATATTATCCCGTTGGGCTTAGATCATATATTGTTTGTAACAAGCCTTTGTTTGCTGAGTAATAAAATTTCAACCATACTCTGGCAGGCTTCTGCATTCACGGTTGCACATACTATTACACTGGCTTTAAGTATGAAGAGTATTATTGTTGCCCCCAGCCAGTTAATCGAACCTGTAATTGCTTTATCAATCGTTTTTGTGGCAATCGAAAATATTATTTTAAGTGAATTAAAACCTTGGCGTGTACTGATTGTTTTTTTCTTTGGCCTTGTACATGGAATGGGTTTTGCCAGTGCCTTAAACGAAGTTGGTTTGCCACGAAATAATTTTTATACTTCAGTGCTTGCATTCAACGTTGGTGTGGAGATCGGCCAGATATCTGTAATACTTTTAGTGTTTTCTTTACTCATTATTCCGTTTGGCAAACGGGCAAACTATAAAAAGCAGCTTGTATATCCTTTGTCCATTATCATTGCTTTAATAGCTTCTTACTGGACCATTGAGCGGGTACTTACGCTGTAGCTGTTAACTGGTTTTGATTGATGTTGTTTGTGGTTTTATTTTGATAATTGCGTTGAATGCTGAAGATGATCATTGCCGTGCAGATAAAGTGCTTGCGACGCAACCAGGATGCCATGAAAACCGATGCTGGTATCATCAATTAAAATCATTCAACGCACTTAAACTTTGGATACAGCGATGCATAAACCTGAAATTGTTTTTGATACAATTCATGAACGGTTTTATCTGGTTGAAATGTTTTTACTGTTTGCATAAGCAACTTCACTTCCTGCAGGTTTTTGATTATTCCGGTTGCATACATGCCTATAAAAACTGCACCCATTGCTGAGGCATCGGCAGTATCGTTTAGTATAATTTTTTTACCAAACATATCAGCAAGCAACTGCATCCACCAGTCGCTTTGAGTGGGTATACCGCTCACTAAAATTTTTTCCACTCCGGGGTTTTCTTTTTCAACAGCATTGAGTATTTGAAAAAGCGAAAATGAAATACCTTCTATAACCGCTCTTGTTAAATATTCTTTGGTATGCGTTATATGCAAACCATAAAATATTCCTCTTGCATCTTCATCCCATGCAGGCGCACGTTCGCCAAGCAGGTAAGGCAAAAATAATAGTCCATTTGCGCATGGTGGAGCTTTAGCAGCAATAGATATAACAGTATCAAGATTTTCTTTAGAATCGATGGAAGTGGAAAGAAAATTTTCAGCAAACCATTGCAGTACAATACCGCCATTGTTAATGGGTCCACCAGTTATATAAAATTCATCGGTAAGTATATACCTGAATAAGCCCCGGGCCTTTGCAATTAAAGGTTTGGGGATAGTAACCCTAACTGCACCGCTTGTGCCAATCGTTAATGCGGCTTCGTTTTTGTTTAAGGCACCGCAGCCAATATTGGCTAAGCAGCCATCATTTCCGCCGGCTACAAAAGGAATATTTGTTTTTACATTTAGTTGCTGTTTTATCTTAGCAAACAAAGCAGTTTCAATATGTGTTGCAGCAACAACTGTTGATAATTTATTTTCATCAATACCTGCAAATGCAAGTGCTTCTGCATACCAGCATAAATTATAAATATCAAACATCCCGGTTGCAGATGCGATGCCATAATCAACAATAAATTTTCCAAAGAGGCGGTAAAAAATATATTCTTTTATAGAGATGAATTTTGCTGTTTTTGCAAACAGATCTGGCTGTTCATTTTTAAGCCATGCTATTTTGCACAAAGGGCTCATAGCATGTATGGGTGTTCCTGTTTTATTGTAAATGCTCTGGCCTGCGGCTGTTGATTTTAGTTGCTGTGCATAAGCTTTGCTTTGTGTATCAGCCCAGGTAAACGCATTGGTAAGTATCTTGCCATTTTTATCAATCGCCATGATGCTGTGCATGGCAGCACTAAAGCTTATGCAGGCAATATCATTTTCATTTACAACGGCAATACATTGCTGCAGCAGGTTAAGCACCAATTGAAAAATGCTTTCGGCATCCTGCTCAAACTTGCCTGTATCATCCTGTATAGAGGTTACGGGATGTTTAAAGGCTTGCAGCACTTTCGCCTGTTCGTTTACAATGATTGCCTTGCAATGTGTGGTGCCAATATCTATTGCAATAATTAAACGCATGAAATAAAATTATGATACAGTGAAAGTAGTTTAGATATTTAGTTAGCCCACAAAAAATCTCAAATGCTATTCTGCATGCAGCATAAAAATGGGCAATGTTTATTTTTTTGAACTTTCGCTGTATTACTACTATTAAGCTTCCGTTGTGTCACTCACTTGTACGCTTTGTCATTTATTCAGCATAGCACGGGCACAAACATAATACTTCAACCGGGTAATATTTTTTGAAAATAAAAATGCCAGTCTGCTGTGACTGGCATTTTGATATTTACAGGTTAATTATGGGAACAATTTCTAATTGTTGGGTGCACCTGCCGCAACCCATTTTTCAATTTGGGTAATGTTGCAATCGCTCAGCATTGCACCACCCTTTGGCATAGGTGAAAAGCCGGGTGCATGTGTAATAGTACCAACAAGGTGCCCGTTTAATGCTACAACCTGAACACCTGAATAAGTTGAAAGATCAATACCGCCGCCACCATTTGCACCTGTGTGACAGCCAACACAATTTTTACTTAGTATGGCTGATACAGCGCCACTGTAAGTAAATAAACTTGTATCGCATGAGGTGCAGTTTGTTGTGTTTTTTGCACCCTGGTTAATCCATCTCCTAATGTTTGTAATCTGGTCAGTTGTCAATTTAGGGTTCCCTTTTGGAGGCATTGAGCCATTAATGATGGCTTGATAAAGTTCACTTTGCCTTGCGTTACCCGGAACAATGCCTTCACCACGCATAATGTTAGCATAGCTGTCAAGTACCAAACCGTCTTGATGCGAAGCCGCATCGTGGCAGCCGCTTTTTGCGCAACTGCTTTGGAAAATGGGTAATACATCGCCCTCAAAGCAAACCGGGGCGGCTCTGGCGTCTAAAACACTTTCAGCAGAAATACTGTCTGAAGTAACATTGTTCGTAGTGCCAGGGCTGCTAACCTGACGCTGACAGGCAAAAAAGACGACGACTGTAATCGTTGCAATCACTGCGATTGACCTCTTCATAGATGATGTTTTTGATGATGAATGAAAATTATGCTGATAAAGCTTTTTAAAACATTTTTTTTAAAATCGGTTGTATTATAAAATGAAGCAGGGACATATTGTGGGTCATTACCCACATTTAAAAAGTTAACTCATGTTACTACTTTTGGTTTTGTCATACAATTGTAAAATAAAAGTAGTTGAATGGCAGAAAAATAAAATAATGGTAAAGCCCGATTGGGTAAAATTTGATGCTGAACAGGAATAGCATCTCTTTAAAGTGGATTAGAAAATGAACCGGCAGTTTATTTTTTACAGAAATAATAAAATGTAAAATAAATTGTAAATGAATAAGTTGTATTTAAGGATAACGATTTTACAATTTTAAGAAATACCGCAATAAAAAAGCATTTCAAAAGCTGATATTACCCAACATTGAAATGCTCTAATGTATTTGTTGCTTATATAATCTGAACGTACAAGGGTGCGACGCAAGGGACGATCATAAAAGAACCCTCAGCCCGGTACAAAAAATTACGCTTCCCACTTTTTAAAGATGGCTGTAGCAATATGGCCGCCAAAACCAAATGTATTGCTCATGGCGTGGTTAACAGTTTTATGTACCGCTTTGCCAAGTGTTAAATCGAACTTGCCCGCAAACTCCGGCTCTACATCGACCGTATTAATGGTAGGCGGAATAATACTTTCATTCATCGCTTTAATTGCGGCAATTGCTTCAATAGCTCCGGCACCGCCAAGCAGGTGGCCCGTCATAGATTTTGTTGCGCTGATATTCAGGTTTTTTGGATTAGCGCCAAATACTCTTTCTACCGCAATCAATTCACTTTTATCGCCAAGCGTTGTAGAAGTAGCATGCGCATTAAGGTAATCAATATCGGCTGGCTGAAGGTTGGCTTCTTTAAGTGCTTCCGTCATGCCAAGCACTGCACCAAGGCCTTCAGGATGTGTGCCCGTCATGTGATAAGCATCGGCAGCCATACCGCCACCAACTACTTCGCCATATATAGTGGCATTACGTTTTTGTGCACTTTCCAGGCTTTCTAAAACAAGTGCGCCTGCACCTTCGCCAATTACAAAACCATCGCGGTTTACATCGAACGGCCTCGACGCAATAGAAGGGTTTTCGTTGTAACCCGACAATGCCTTTGAAGCGCTGAAACCTGCAACAGAACTATCATTAAGCGGTGCTTCGGAACCACCTGCGATAAACATATCGGCCTTGCCCCAGCGTATATAATTGAACGCTTCTATAATAGCAGTGTTGGATGATGCGCAGGCAGTAACCGTGGTAAAATTAATACCCCTCAAGCCATACCTGATAGAGATAAGGCCCGATGCCATATTTACAATGATCTTTGGAATAAAGAACGGGTTGAAACGTGGAGTACCATCGCCTTTTGCATATTCCATTACTTCGTGCTGAAAAGTGGTGCTGCCGCCATTGCCGCTGCCCCATATAACACCTACACGGTTAAGGTCCATTTTAGTAAAGTCTATACCGGAATGTTTTACGGCTTCATCGGCAGCAATTAAACTGTACTGCGCAAACACATCGTACCTTCTTGTTTCGTTCTTATCAAGGTAATCGAGTGCGTTAAAGTTTTTAAGTTCGCAGGCAAACCTTGTTTTAAATTTACTGGCATCAAATTTTGTAATGGGTCCTGCGCCGCTAACACCGTTTATAAGCGATTGCCAGTAATCGGTTACATTATTGCCAATGGGTGTAAGTGCACCCATACCTGTTATTACAACTCTTTGCATAGTGGTTAAAATTAATGCTTGTTATTAAAGGTTTTATACCTCATGAACATTCAAATACATACAGCAGGTAAGCATTTAAATTCTGCAATAATAAGATATAATCCTCAAGTGCGCCGTTGAACCGGGCTGTTCAATATAATTTGCCTAAGCACGGTTATGATCGGCCCGCCAGTTTACAATTGTTTTTTTAATGTCAACGGGAGCCATATTATCTTTTGCTGCAAGCGCTGCAAGCTGCACCAGTTCTTCATCGGGGGCAAAGCGTATAGCAATGATTTGACCCATTTTTAATGCTGCCGGCAAGGGTTTTCCCGTTAATATAAAGTGCCTTAAATTTTCTTCGGCACGTATGGCCCTGTCCTGTGCTTTTAATGCGAAGGCACGGGCATAAAAGGCAATCAATATAAGTACGATTGCTGTTAGTAGTGGAAGCATGCCTGAAACAACCCAAAATGGCTCACCCATTACATGCACCAGGTTAATTATTGCAAGTACCAGTATAGCTAACAAGAGCAAGAAAGTTAATCCGTGAAAGCCTTTCACAAATCTTGCGTGGTTCGAAAAATCCTGTTGTTTCATTTTTTGATTTATTTATTTTGGGCGGCAAGATACAAAGACAAAAATGAAGCATAGTGTAAGTCCTTAAAAACACTGGCTTAATAATATGAGGTATGAATTTTTTGAGCCCGGCAAAAGAATATCTATGAAGCTTTACTTGCGTCGCACTCTTGTACGGTTGGATTATGAATGGAGCTGATTACCGAAGCGGAGATTATAGACAAGTAAACATGATACGTTTACAAACCGCAATTTTTTTTGTATGTTTGATATATGAAAACGTTGATATTGAATATACCGGAAAACGTGGAGATAGACGAAAAAGAAGCAAAGACATTGCTTGCTGCAAAGCTTTATGAAAAAGGCTCTCTGTCTCTTGGACAAGCTGCAGAATTAGCAGGTTACTCCAAGCGTACATTCATGGAACTTTTGAGCAACTACGATGTATCAATATTTGACTATTCGGCCACAGAACTGGAAAACGAACTTACCAATGCACAAAGCTATCATCTCTGATACAAGCTGCATTATACTGCTTG
>JANXWM010000574.1 GCA_025351145.1 Chitinophagaceae bacterium | reverse complement strand
TCAAGCCAATAAAGGCTGAACCAAACAAAACATCCAAAGCGCATTGCAGCTACAAGCATTCCATAAAAGCAACACTGCAGACAAATGCTTTTTGCTGCAATGGTTTAGCGAAGTGCTTGCCAGCTAAGCTGGAGTGAGACCTGTTTACGTGCTTTCGACTATCTGGGAGTGATTTAAGTTCAATCTGAACGTCCAAATAAAATCTTTGCTCTTTGGTCTTCTAAAGCTGCGAGTGCTAGTTCTGTTTCAGGAAAATTAACCTGATTATAGGCATCTGAGATTTCATTATAATGATTCACAAAAAATTCACTTAATAACTCAAACCCAACCCCCTTACCTTTTTCAAAAGGAATTTTTAAGATAAAGAAATAGATTATTCCCATATCACTCCACCCTTCCCAGGGATGGTTATTGATTCTGGATATATCTATATATCTTTTTGAATCCACATCTTGTACAATTCTGACAAATAATCCTTTCTTTTCATACTTAGCTATTTTAAGTTTGTCATTTTGTTCAATTAGGTTGAAGCCGTTTTCTAATAAAAAATTAATAAATTTTAATAAGCTGTCCATATTATTTACGATTTAAAATTGTTTGATTATAGTTTAATGGCTATTTATATATCCCGTTGTTCCGAGCCTTCCGAAGGGTGACCTGGAACTTAAGATAAAAAACTTTTCTGCGAAAGTAGTTGCTACCATAATGTACAATTATAATACGTAAATCTACGCTTAGGTAAAGCTCAATCAACAATCCGAAAGTACAAGAGTGCGACGCAAGTAAAGCTTCATGCTTATTCCCCTGCCCGGCCCCAAAAAATTAAATACAATCCGCTGAAACCAAACACGCATTAATTTGTAATAACTTATTTCATTGAGCGTAATGATGAGCCTTTGCTAAACCTGTAACTTTACCCATAATTAAACCACGATGGAACCTGATGTTGCAGCTTTTTTAAAACGTATATCTACCTCCATTTTTGTGGGTATCTTCTGGATGGGTATTAATTCCAGCTTTGGAATTATGTACGATTACGCTTTTATACACGATAAAATTTCTACCGGAAATATTGTTTTTTATATTTGGTTTATCGCAAGCATTCCATTGCTTATCTGGTTTTATATAAGGCTCTGGAAAAAGCCTTTAGAATAATTTTAACTGCTATGGTCTGCCGCAATAAACCACTTCCCTTTTATCTTTTTGAAGAGCAAAGTAAATGCGCCGCCTGCATCGCCAATAGTTCTTGTTAAATGCCATTTACCCAGCACAAAACTGTATTCTTTTGAAAGTGTTTTTACGTTAAGAATTACAAAATCAAGTTTGCCCATAGCGGCTGCATTGGGGTAACTTTTTTTATAATGCTCCAGCGCATTTTGCCAGCCATAACTTGGGCCTGAAGAGCCAACAAACAGCAGGCTGTCGCTATGCCTGTAAGTTTGCATAAACCCATCAATATTTCCATTGTTCCATTCTTTTATTTGTTTATCCATTACGGCGCGTATGGCGGTTTCATCTTTTGTTTGTGCATTTGCAACCGGGGAAATAAATACGCTGAACAATAAAAAAATCATGGTAAGATAAACTGTATTTATTTTCATTTTTGTCCTTTTAATTATCCATTAAAAATAAAAAAGCCGGCAAAGAATAATACTATTTTTTGAACCAGGCTGAAGTACATCTATTAAGCGTCCCTTGCGTCGCACTCTTGTACTGCATTGCATTCTTGAACTGTGGCTTACAATAGCCGCGTCGCTTTGGCCTTTGAAGAAATATACTGGTTCACCATATCATCAATCAATACCACACCGGGCTGTTTTCCTTTTTCAAAACTACCCAGCGTTTCATCCATCTGTAACGCTTTGGCACCATTAATCGTTGCCCACGTAAGCAGTTCTCCGGTAGAAATAGTGAAAGCTGATTCATGTTGTATGCGGCGCATTTCGTCCAGTATGCTCAGGCTCCAGTTACTGCTGTAGCTGTCTGTACCAAGCACAATATTGCATTTGTTTTTTCTGAACAATTCAACCGGCGGCATACGGCCTTCTATATAAAGGTTGGCATTGGCACAAAGGCAGAAGAAAGTTTCCGGTTTCCGGTTTCCGGTTTCCAGTTTTGCAAAGTCAATATCCTCCTGGGTTGTATAAGTGTTGTGAATAAGCAGCAGGTGTTCCGGCTTATCAAGCCACGGTAAATAGGTTTGCAGCGACGATTTACCCGAAGCCTGAAAAAAAGAAGCATCAACCTTCAGAAAATCAAGGAGCCTGAAAAAGTCACCTGTTTTCTTTTTGTACAATTCATCTTCTGCTACACATTCCTGGTTGTGTACACTTACTATTTTTCTGGCAGATGCATCGTTAATCAGTTGAAACATTTTACCGCTTACCGTATAAGGTGCATGCGGCACAAGGGCAGATTTAAGTCCCGCAAATTGCTCATACACCTGCTGATAAAAAGCCAGCCTGTCTGCGGCACCAGCTTCTGTAAAGCCAAGAACTTCAATAAAATTATACCAGCGCATTTTGCTTTTTAGCTTTACACCAATTGAGTATGCAGTATTGCTGATATCACCAACAGCCACAATTCCTCCATTGTACATTTCCTGCTCCGCCAGGCGCATCGCATCATACATCGCTTCTTCGGGTGCTTCTCTTTGCTGCACTACCTGTAAAAGAAAATCTACCAGCCCGGTGCGGTTGGGTATTACTCCCTTCATGTGGCTCAGTTCCAGGTGGCAATGGCAATTTATAAAACCGGGTGTAAGCATGCCTTTAAATTGCTGAATATCGTCACCTGCATCTTTTAACTCCACAATATCCTGTACTATTCCCTGTTCGTCAGTTATCAGCACATGGTT
>JANXWM010000019.1 GCA_025351145.1 Chitinophagaceae bacterium | reverse complement strand
ATGGATAATACCGGAACCGTGCTGCGGGCAAGCAGGAAAAAGGTATATGTGCGTTTAGAAAGCCTGGGCCAGGTAATGGTTGTTGAGTTTCCGGCAGATTATCTAAGCCCCATACAATAGCAGCATAAACTTTTTTTCAATTTTTATGGGCCGGGCCTGAGGTTATAAATGGGGCATCTGTTGCGTCGCACACTTGTACGGTTGGATTTTTTACTGAGCTTTCAACAGCCAAATACAATAGAACACGGATGACACAGATGAGACGGATCAAAATAGATTTTTAAATCCTGAAAACCTGCTCCATTTGTGTTACCTGTATTTTATCATATACGCTTCGTTAAAAGCACATTTATATTCAGAACGTACAAGAGTGCGACGCAAGAAAAGCTCAGGAGCGTTATACAGTTTGTCTCAAAAAAAATGAAGTAAGCATTGTCCCAACAATATTCTTTAAATATTCTTGTAATTGGCCTCGGCTCTATCGGCAAGCGCCACCTGAAAAATATTATTGGGCTCGGCTATAAAAATATAAGTGCAGTAACCAGCTCTGGAAAAACGGATGAACATTTTAGTGGTGTGCATTTTTTTTCAAGCATTGAATCTGCTGTTTCGGCCATGCCTGTTGATGCGGCCATTATATGTACGCCCACAGCGCAGCATACATTTGATCTTCAACAATTACTGCAGTACAGCATACGGGACATTTATATTGAAAAGCCGGCAGCCCATGATGCAGCAGGGCTCCAATTTTTACAAACACTGACCAATACAGCACAAAGCCGTATCGCGGTTGGCTACGATCTCCGCTTTGATAAAGGCCTGCAAAAAGTAAAACAACTTATCAGCGAAGAAACAGTGGGCAGGTCCGTTACAGTAAACGCAACAGTTGGTCAATACCTTCCTGACTGGCGGCCGCATGAAGACTATACAAAAGGCATGAGTGCTTCCATTGCAAAAGGTGGCGGCGTACTGCTTGATCTTGTTCATGAATTTGATTATCTCTATTGGTTAATGGGCAGTGTTCAACATGTTGCAGCTTACTGCATGCACTCAGGTTCGCTGAATATAGAAACAGAAGATGCGGCAGAAGTTTTATTAAAGTTTGACAGCGGGGTTACAGGCACTGTTCATCTTGATTACCTGCAGCCGCAATTGGTACGCAACTGTATGGTTACCTGCACCAGCGGAACTATTTTTTGGGATATGGTTTCGAGTGAAGTTAAATGGGTGAACAGGGAAAAAGAAAGTTTTGAGTTTTCTTATAAAGGGTTTGAACGGAACGACCGGTTTGTTGAAATTATGGAGGCTTTTTTAGGAGGGGAAAATGATGACAGGCTTACTAGTCTGGAACAGGGGCTGGAAAGTTTGAAAGTGGTGCTTGCTGCGAAGCATTCTTCAGAGCATAAGATTTTTGTGGAGCTAAAGGGTTTATTTAATTCAAATTAATATTCTTTACTTTCTTTGTCCGAAGCTTCGGACTTGGTGCAAAGAGAGGCAACCGGAATGGGAGGGTGTTTTTTGTTAATGACTTAAAGAAAATTGATTCTTCCTACTTTTTTGTCTTGATACAAAAAAGTAGCAAAAAAAATCAAGGACAACCTGAACGCTCCGCGCATTTGTCCTTGCCAACGCCACACATTTCGTTGCACAAAATTTTTACAGGAGTACGACATTAACTGACCTTTGAACACCGGAATGTTATTGTACGAATTTGTTGGGGCCAAGGCCACACATTCAGGTCTAATTTTATTTTAGGGCTTTTGGGTAAGTCCGTTTTTAAATCAGGCTGCATTGAATAGTTAGGGAATAAAAAATGCTCATAAATTCAATAACGAATTGTTCATTTTAGGTACCATCTGCTGCAGGGGCGGTTCCAAAGGCATACCCGGGAAAAACATAAAGCTGCTTAAAGGCAAGCCCCTTATTGCTTATACTATTGAAAGCGCACTGGCAAGTACACTCATTAATGACCTCATCATTTCAACCGATGATGATGCCATTGCAGCCACAGCAAAACAATACGGCGTCAAAGTTCCCTTTATGCGGCCTGCTGACTTAGCAACTGATTCTGCATCCAAATGGCCGGTATTTATTCATGCACTTGAAACTTACGAGGAGCAAACCGGCACGCCAGTAGATTATATTGTTGATATGGATGTAACTGTTCCTTTAAAAACTTCAGCAGATATTGACGGTGCCATATCTATGGCATTAAGCGATACAACTATTGATGTTGTTATTACAGGTTACGAACCCGAACGCAACCCTTATTTTAATATGATGGAACAAAGGCCAGATGGTTTTTTTGAGATCGTGAAAAAAGGGGAGAAGCCCATCGTCCGCCGCCAGGATGCACCACTGGTTTACAGCTTAACACCCGCAGCTTACGTAATAAAAAAATCTGCATTATATGCGTATGAGCACTGGAGCAAAGCGAAATGCAAAGTATATCCCATGCCACGCGAAAAGGCGATTGATATAGATACAGCAATTGATTTCAGTATTGTTGAATTTTTAATGCAGTAACAGCGTGAACCAGCCCAATCTTTTTGATCTTACCAATCGTGTTGCCATCATAACAGGTGGTGGTGGCCTGCTTGCAAGCGAACATGCAGCCGCATTAAACGCTTACGGGGCAAAGGTTATACTTGCGGATATTAATATTGAAAACTGTAATGAAGCTGTAAAAAAACTTGCAGCAGAGGGTATCACTGCCGTTGCAAAATACTGTGATGTTACATCAAAAGAAAGCTGGCAACAACTGGCAAATGATGTAGTTAATGAGTTTGGCAGCATTGATATCCTCATAAACAACGCAGGCTTTACCAATCAAAGTAAAAGCGCCAATTACGATGCAGCATTCGAAAACTTTCCACTCGAAGATTGGAACATGATCATGAATGTAAACCTTACCGGTGCATTTCTTGGGTGCCAGGTTATTGGTAAACAAATGTTGCAACAGGGCAAAGGTTCTATCATTAATATCGCATCGTTGTATGGCGTTGTTAGTCCCAATCACAACATTTATCCGGGCACCGGAATTTCGCAGCCCGTAGCCTACAGTGTAAGCAAACACGGCGTTGTAGCGCTTACAAAATATATTGCAACGTTGTGGGCATCTAAAGGTGTTCGTGTAAATGCGTTAACACCCGGTGGAATTTTTAACGATCATAAAGGTTTGTTTCTCGAACGGTTTCAGCAACTCAATCCTATCGGTCGCATGAGCGATAAAAGCGAACTGCGCGGCGGCATCGTTTACTTAGCAAGCGATGCAAGCAGCCATGTGGTTGGGCATAATTTAATTATAGACGGTGGCTGGACTGCCTGGTAATTTTTATGGGCCAAACAGCAAATCATTTTTGATCGTTCCTTGCGTCGCACACTTGTACAGTGGGAAGGAAGATAATGCAGCTTTTACCGAAACAAAGATTTAAGCGGATTGCTTTGGCTAAAGCCAGTATTTATAATCGCTATCTTAACCCAAGGCTTAAGCCTTGGGTTAAAAAATGCAGGCTGATTGGCTTTAGCCAAAGTGCATTTTGCAAAGAAGTTTTTTATATAAATACATGATATTGCGTCTTGTTCAATAATGTTCCGAACGTACAAGAGTGCGACGCAAGGAACGATCAATTGAAATACAAAAGTTAGGTACAAAAAAATGACTCATCCATACATAGAAATAGCAGGCAGAAAAATTGGTTACGATTATGCACCATTGGTGATTGCAGAGATCGGCATTAACCATGAAGGTTCTTTGCAAACTGCAAAAGAAATGGCCGATGCAGCGGCGGTTGCAGGCGCTGAAATGATCAAGCATCAAACACATATTGTGGAAGATGAAATGAGCAGCGCTGCAAAAAATACGGTGCCGGGAAATGCAACAGTAAGCATCTACGAAATCATGCGCCGCTGTGCATTGAACGAAGCTGATGAACTTGAACTAAAACGTTATGTCGAAAACAAGGGCATGATTTTTATTTCAACGCCTTTCAGCAGGGCTGCCGCCAACAGGCTGCATTCTTTTGATGTGCATGCGTATAAAATTGGCAGTGGCGAATGTAGCAATTATCCTTTGCTGGAGCATATTGCCCGCTTTGAAAAACCTGTTATTTTAAGCACGGGAATGAACACGATTAAAAGTGTAAGCAAGGCAGTTGCCGTTTTTAAAAAGCACCATATTCAGTACGCACTATTGCATACCACCAATTTATACCCCACGCCTAATCATCTTGTACGTTTAGGCGCAATGGTTGAGTTGCAAAATAATTTTCCCGGCGCAGTTGTTGGTTTAAGCGATCATACGCTAAGCAACCATGCCTGTTTTGGCGCCGTGGCTTTGGGGGCTTCTATTTTAGAAAGGCATTTTACTGATACCATGAACCGCCCCGGGCCGGATATTATCTGTTCCATGGATATACAGGCATGCAAAGAACTAATTGAAGGCAGTAAAATAATTGCTCAGCAGCGCGGCGGTGTAAAAGGCCCTGCAGCAGAAGAACAGGTTACTATTGACTTTGCATTTGCCACTATATGCTC